>JAJTCK010000077.1 GCA_021323175.1 Solirubrobacterales bacterium
CTCGTACCTGAGCTCCACCATGCCGTTCCCGTAGACCTCCGTCCCCAGCAGCCGGAGGGGAGCGCCGGGCACAGGGTCCGAGAACACGGGTTTGCCCGCCCCGAGCACGACCGGGACGATCGTGACGAGCACCTCGTCCAGCAACCCGGCGTCGGCCAGCCGGGAGGCGACGCCCCCGCCGCCGACCACCCAAAGGTTCCCCCCGTCCGCCGCAGCCAGCATCTCCTCGTGCAGGTCGGCCGGGTCGGCGTTCGCGACGCGCACGTCGGCGCCCTCGGCCTGAGGTAGCGGGAGGTCTCGTGAGCTCAACACCCAGTACGGCTTGCCTGCGTACGGCCACGGCGCTCCCTCCGCCGTGTGGCCGAGCACGAACTCGTAGGTGACCGATCCGCTGACCAGCGCCCCGATGCCGTGGTAGAAGCGCGAGTAGGACCCGCCGTCGGCCATCGGGCCCGGCTCCAGTCCCTCGCCCTCGAAGGTGCCCTCGTATCCCGTAAGCCAGCCGATGCCGTCGTCTGCGTCGGCGATGAAGCCGTCGAGCGAGGCGGCGCAGTAGTACTGGGTGCTGGGCACCTCGGCCATGGTCGTGAGGGGCAGTATGAGACAGCTCAGCCGCTCTCGCGCCGGCGGTGGCTCGCGCCCCGGGTCTCCTCTCCAGGGTGGTCGGTCCGGCGCCTGCGGAGCTCGGCAAGGGAGCCCAGCGCGAATGCGACGCCGAGCCCGACCAGCAGCGGCTTCCAGAGCGAGTCCTTGAACGCCTCGCCGCCGACGTATCCCAGGAGGGCCGTGTAGCTCGCCCAGGCGGTGGCGGCGATCGCGTCCACCGCCAGGAAGCGGCGGTACGGGAACGCGACGGTGCCGCACGCGAACGTCGTGACCGCGCGGCCGCCCGGAATGAAGCGGCCTACGAGGATCACGGTGGCGCCGCGATTCTCGAGCTGGCGCTGGGCCCAGCGATAGGCCTCGGCGGAGCGCTTGCCGCGAAGCATCCGGTCCGCAAGGCGCGGGCCGAACCGGCGGCCCAACACGTAGAAGAGGTTGTCTCCCAGGATCCCCCCGAGGGCTCCTGCCGCGATCACCAGGAGGAGGGAGAGCCCGCCGTTCGAGGCCAGGATGCCGGCGGTGATCATCGCCGTGTCGCCGGGCGCGAATGGGATGAAGTCGTCGATCAGGACGATCCCAACGAGCGCGGCGTAGGTCGCCGGGCTGTCGCTGATCATGTCGAGCAGGAAGTCGAGCATCAGAAATCTACGCCGCTCGGGCGTTTACTCTCTTTCGGGTAGTCCGCGACCTTCACCGGAATCGCGGGTTACGTTGGCAGACAGACCTGCTGAACCGTCGGCACCACACATAGCCGGCGGCCGGGGGACCCAAGTCCCAGGGGCGAACGGCGGCGGCACGACCGCCCAACGCGACTCTCTTCGCGTGAGCCCGTCAGCTAACCCCGGAAGCGCCACGACAAGAGAGAGGTCCGACGCATGGAACAACCGAATCTCGTACGGGCCTGGGCGCTCGCACTCTCGGCGCTCCTGGCGGCGATGGCGCTCGGCTCCACCGCCGCCCCCGCCGGGCCCGCCGCGGGAACCGCGGGGTTCGGCGACCGCACGCTGTGGCTGGGTATGAGGGGCAGGGACGTGCGCCACCTCCAGAAACACCTGAACCGCCTGAAGGCGCCGACGGTCGTGGACGGCCAATTCGGCAAGGGGACCCGCCGAAGTGTCATGAGCGTCGAGGACCGCCACGGGTGGGTTCCCGTGAACGGGAAGGTCTCGCCGAAGGAGGCCAAGCGCATCAAGGGAAAGGTCAACAAGCAGCGGCGCAGGAAGGAAACCCGGGCCGCCCGGCGCAGCCACGTCTTCCCCATTCCCGGGCCCCACGACTACGGCGGTGCCCAGGCGCGGTTCGGCGCGCCGCGCTCCGGGCACACCCATCAGGGGCAGGATGTCTCCGCGGCCTGCGGCGAGCGGCTGTTCAACGCCCACGGCGGAACCGTCAAGGCCAAGGCCTACCAGGGGAGCGGCGCCGGCCACTACCTGGTCGTGCGCGGCAAGGACAAGACCGACTACGTCTACATGCACCTCGGGAAGGCGTCGTGGGCGACCGAGGGGACCAAGCTGTATGCCGGCCAGCAGATCGGCCGTGTCGGGGACAGCGGCAACGCGTCAGGGTGCCACCTGCACTTCGAGATGTGGTGGCCGCCCGGCTGGTACACGGGCGGCCGGCCGTTCGATCCGTACCGCTACCTGAAGCACTGGGACAGCTACTCGTGAGCTGATCCGCGGCTCCCTGCCATCCCCGCCGGTCGTCACCGTGCGGCCGGGTGGCGTGCGAAGCTGCCAGGCCGATGGCGCCCGTTGACGCGACCTCGGTGATGGTGATTGTCGGTATCGCGGCGCTCGCCGGGGTCATCGTGCTCGCGATCTCGCCCAAGCTCGCTATCCCCGTGGTGGTGGTCGAGCTGCTCTTGGGCATCCTGATCGGGCCCCAGGCCCTCGACATCGCCAAGATCGACGACACCACCGAGTTCCTGGGGGACCTGGGCCTGGGGATGCTGTTCTTCTTCGCCGGCTACGAGATCGACTTCGCGCGGATCAAGGGGGCGCCCCTGAAGCTCGGAGTCGCCGGCTGGCTGACTTCGCTTGCACTCGCCTACGGGCTCGGCGGCGTCCTCGCCGCCGCCGGGATCGTGCTCTCCTACCTCTACACCGGCTCGGCCATGGCCACGACCGCGATCGGCACGCTGATCCCGATCCTGCGGGACTCCGGCGAGCTGCGCACCCGCTTCGGCACCTACCTGCTCGCGGCCGGCGGCATGGCCGAGTTCGGGCCGATCCTTCTGATCACGCTGATCCTCTCCGCCGCCAACCCCGTCCACGAGGCCCTGATCCTGATCGCGTTCGTGGGCGCGGCGGTCCTGACCGGAGTGCTCGCCGTCCGCTCGGCGTTCCGCGGATGGCCGCCGCTGGAGCGAACGCTGGAGACCAGCAGCCAGCTCGCCGTACGGTTGGCCGTCGTGCTCGTCTTCGGCCTTGTCGCGCTCGCGGCCGAGCTCGGGCTGGACATCCTGCTCGGCGGCTTCGTGGCGGGCATGATCACGCGGCTCGCGCTGCACGACCGCGAGGTCGGCGTGCTGGAGTCCAAGCTGACGGCCGTCGGATACGGCCTGCTGATTCCCTTCTTCTTCATCACGAGCGGCATGGAGTTCGACCTGGATGCGCTGACGTCGTCCACGACCGCCGTGCTGAAGATGCTGATGTTCGTCGCCCTTTTCCTGATCGTCCGCGGCACGCCTTCGCTGCTGCTCTTCCGCAAGCAGATCCCTTCGCTGCGCGACCGCACCGCGTTCGCCTTCTTCTGCTCGACTCAGCTGCCGCTCGTGGTCGCGATCACGACGATCGCCGTGGACCAGGACCACATGCGCTCCGACACCGCCGCCGGCCTGGTTGGGGCGGCGATCATCTCGACCCTCGTCTTCCCGCTGATCGCTCTGAAGCTGCGCCGCGACAGCGTCGCGGAAGTGGAGCCGGCTCCCGCCTGAGGCTTAGCCCGGATCTAGAGCTCAATGTCCCGCGGCGACCGTCTCATCGTCGTGCACTACCCGACGACCGTGAGCTCCTTCGACAGCCCGCTCAGATTCCGGTTGCTCTGACCCCCGACCACGACCAAGTCCTCGATCCTGACGCCGAACCGCCCCGGGAGGTAGATCCCGGGCTCCACGGTAACGACGTTTCCTTCCCGGATCTCGTCCTCGGAGCTGGCGGCGAGCCGCGGTCCCTCGTGTACCTCGAGCCCCACCCCGTGCCCAAGCCCATGCCCGAAGCGCTCACCGTGACCGGCCGACTCGATGGGGACCCGCGCGGCGGCGTCCGCGTCCCTCCCTCCGACGCCCGGCCTGACCGCCCCGAGCGCGGCCGCCTGCGCCGTTCGCACCAGCTCGTAGACCTCCCGGGCCTCGTCGCCGGGGTCCGTCGTGGCGAAGGTCCGCGTGCAGTCCGAGCAGTAGCCATCGAGCTGCGCGCCCATGTCGAACACCACCAGCGCCCCCGCCCCGATCTCGCGCTCCCCCGGCTCGGCGTGCGGGAGTGCCCCGTTTGGACCGGCGGCGACGATCGGCGCAAACGACGGCTCCGCTCCGCTCTCGCGAATGCGTGCCTCGCAGGAGCGAGCGACCTCGAGTTCGGTGCGCCCCGCGAGTCCCCGCTCGATCGCCCACCGGTAGATCTCGTCGGCCAGCCCTGCCGCCGCGGCGATCCGCTCGATCTCCGCGGCGTCCTTGACGGCCCTCATCTCCTCGACCAGGTCCCCCGCCGGTAATAGCTCGGCCCTCTTCCCGACCGCCTCCCGCAGCTTGCCCAGCTGCCTGACACTCAGCTTCGCGTCCTCGAACCCCACCCTGCCCTTCATCCGCGCGGCGAGCTGCGGCACGAAGTCCCGCTCGGCGGGCGGCCGCTCCCAGCCCTCCCCCACCTCGGCCTCGGCGCGCTCGACGTACCGGAAGTCGGTTAGGAAGACGCGCTCGTCAGGTCCCACGAGGCAGGCCGCGTTCGTCCCCGTGAACGCGGTCAGATAGCGGATGTTGGTCAGGTCGCCGACGAAGAGCGCGTCTAGTCCTTCGCGGGCGACCAGCTCGGCGAGGCGCCCCCCACGCCCGTCCGCAGCAGTCGGATCGGTCGCCTCCGTCGAAGACATCAGGGCGCGTCCACGCCCAGCTCCCGGGCGATCAGCTGCAGTGCCTCCCGGTAGCCCTCCTCCTTCTTCCCGAAGACCCTGCCGATGACGAGGCCGTCGAACACAGAGGTCTTGCGCCAGTCCTCCCGCGCCGAGACGTCGGAGATGTGCACCTCGACGGCGGGCACGCCCGAGAACTCGAGGGCGTCGCGGACGGCCCACGAGTAGTGGGTCCAGGCCCCGGCGTTGACGATGGCGGCGTCGGCCACCTCGGCCAGCCGGTGCAGGTGCTCGACGAACTCCCCCTCGTGGTTCGAATGGAAGAACTGCGTCGTCAGTCCGAGCTCCCTGGCGAAGCGGCCGATCTTGACCTCGAGCTCGGGCAGGGTGAAGTTGCCGTACTTGTCGGGATCGCGGGAGCCGAGCGTGTCCAGGTTGACTCCGTGGAGCACCTCGACCCTGTTCGCCGGCATCAGGACCGGCCTCGTGCGTAGAGCTCGTCCACGGCGGCGCGGACCCTATCCGGATCCACAAGCTCGCCCCAGCTGGGACGTCCGGGCTCCGGCAGCAGTACGAACCCGAGCCCTTCGCGGGTCGCCTTCTTGTCGCGGCCCATCGCCTCGGCGACCGCATCGGCTTCGATCGAGGGATCGAGCTCGGTTGGCAGGCCGTGTGCCCGCAGCAGCCCGGCCACCTCCTCTCGTACGCCGTCGGCGTTCGAGAGCCGCAGGGCGGCGAGCAGACCCAGGCCCACCGCCTCGCCGTGGCGGTAGCGCGTGTAGCCCCCGGCGGTCTCGATCGCGTGGCCGACGGTGTGACCCAGGTTGAGCACCGCCCGGCGCCCCGAGTCCCGCTCGTCCTCGGACACCACCTCTAACTTCGTGCGGGCGCAGTCGAAGACGACGTCCTCCAGCGAGGCTGGGTCCAGGGTCGAGATTCCGCGGACCCGTTCCCACAGCCCTCCGCCTGCGATCAGTGCGGTCTTCACCACCTCGACGAACCCGGCCGCCAGCTCCTCGGGCGGAAGCGTGGCCAGGGCGGACGGATCGGCCAGCACGGCCAGAGGCATGTGGTAGGCGCCCACGAAGTTCTTCCCCGCGGGCAGGTCGACCCCGGTCTTGCCGCCGTAGGCGGAGTCGACCTGGGCGACCAGGGTCGTCGGAGCCTGGACCAGGGGCACACCGCGCTGGTAGGTCGCCGCGCAGAAGCCCGCCAGGTCGCCAACGACCCCGCCGCCGAACGCCAGCACCAGGTCGTCGCGGCGGGCGCCGGCTGCCGCCAGCTCGGCGAGGACCCGCTCGGCCTGGGCGATCGTCTTCGACTCCTCGGACCCCTCGACCTCGATCGTCTGCTCGCGGTGCGGCAGTAGGCCCTCGTGGTGGCGCAGCGCCTGCGAGTCCGCGACGCAGAAGACCCGGTCCGGCAGGCTCTCGAGCTCTCGCCAGGCCGCTTCGAGCAGATCGAGCGCTCCAACGCCCACCGCCGCCGGATAGGAACCGGTGCGCGACTCCGCCCACGCCATCCGCACGCGGGGCAGTCCGCGCAGCGCGGCCAGCCAGTGCGCCGCGGCGGCCGCGGACTCGCGCGCTTTGCCGGGCAGGATGGCGCGGGCGAGCGTCTCGTACAGCGGCTGCCGCTCTGCGAAGCGTCGCCCGAACTCCTCGCGGCTCGCGGCCAGCGGCCGCACGCCGTCGCGGAACGCCCGCTCCCACGCTGCCTCCTCCTCGACGTGGCACCAGACGGGCGTATGGCCAGACAGGGCCCGCCTGACGCGCTCGCTCTCGACGGCGCCCCCGCCCAGAGCGATCACCGTGGGCGCGGGATCGGCCGCCGCGCCCGCCAGCATGCGCAGGATCAGGTCCTCCTCGCGGCGCCGGAACTCGGCCTCGCCCTCCCGCTCGAAGAACTCGGCGATCGGCATGCCGAGCTCGCGCTCGACCAGCTCGTCGGAGTCCTCGGCGGTCGTGTTGAGCTCGGCGGCCACCGCGCGAGCGGCCGCGCTCTTTCCCGCCGCCATGAAGCCGATGAAGACGATCGCGGGACGATTCGAGCCTGCGCCTACCTCCGCCAACCGATCCGCTCCTCGTATGCGGCGACCGCGGCGAGCACGTCGTCGATGTGGTCCCCGCCGAACTTCTCGCGGTAGGCGTCGGCCAGCACCAGCGCGACCATCGCCTCGGCCACGACCCCGGCGGCCGGAACGACCGTGGAGTCCGTTCGCTCGCGCATCGCCTGCGCCGGCTCCTTGGTCTCGGTGTCCACCGAACGGAGCGGTTGGGTCATGGTCGAGATCGGCTTGATCGCGGCCTGGACCACCAGCGGCTCGCCGTTGGTCATCCCGCCCTCGAGCCCGCCCGCCCGGTTCGTCTCGCGGTACCAGCCGCGGTCCTCCGAATGGAAGATCTCGTCGTGCGCCTCGGAACCGGGGCGGCCCGCGACCTCCCAGGCCTCGCCCAGCGACACCCCCTTTACCGAGTGGATCGAGCAGATGGCCTGGGCCAGGCGCCCGTCGAGCTTGCGGTCCCATGAGACGTAGGAGCCCAGGCCCGGGCTCAATCCGAATGCGCGGACCTCGAACTTGCCGCCCAGGCTCTCGTTCTCCTTTCGCAGGCGGTCGATCTCCGCGACCATCGCGCCCGAAGCCCCCTCGTCCAGGCAGCGCACGGGCGACTCGTCCACCTCGGCGAAGTCCTCGGGCCCGAGGTCGTCGCGCTCGGGGGCGGTTACGGACGCGATCCGCGTTACGTGGCTGTGGACGCTCACCCCGAGGGCCGCCAGGAACCCCTTGGCGAGCGAGCCCGCGGCGACCCGCGCGGCGGTCTCGCGCGCGCTGGCGCGCTCCAGCACGTTGCGGACGTCGGTGAAGCCGTACTTGTGCAGGCCGGCAAGGTCGGCGTGCCCCGGACGGGGCAGGTGGGACTCCTCGACGCCGTCGCTGCCCTCGACGGGCCACGGGTTCATGCGCACGTCCCAGTTGGGGTAGTCGCGGTTTGCGACGAGCACAGCGACCGGGCTGCCGAGGGTGCGGCCGTGCCTGAGCCCCGAGCGGATCTCGACGGCATCGCTCTCGATCTTCATGCGGCCGCCCCGGCCGTGGCCCAGCTGGCGCCGGGCCATGTCGCGGTCGAGTGCCTCGCGGTCGAGCTCCAGGCCCGCGGGCAGGCCCTCGACCACGGCCACGAGGCCGGGGCCGTGCGACTCCCCCGCTGTGGTGAAGCGCAGGTTCACGGGCGCCTAGGTTAGTTCGGGGCACCCACCCGGCCGCAGCGCCAGTTGCGCCGCGCCATATCGTTGCCGCCATGACGCGCGGGAAGGAGTGGCCATGGCGGCCCGGCGACTGCTGATCGTGATGCTGATCCTGCTCGGCCTCTCCACCCTGGCCGCGGCCCTTATGGACACCGACGCGGTCCGGAACGACGGGACCGGGAGCACGGTGTCCGGCGAGAGCCGGCGGAACCGAGCCGGCGGCGGCGAGCGAGGCGGAGGCTGCGAAGCCGGCTGGGAAGCGCCTGGGACTGGCGATCGACATCGGGCGCAGGGTCAAGGTGATCCCGGTGAAGGTCGGCGACCAGCTCACGCTCAGGGTCAGATGGAACCGCTCCGGTCTGGTCGAGATCGCGGCGCTGGGCCTGCTCGAGCCGGTCGCGCCTGGAGCCCCAGCGCGCTTCGACCTGCTCGCGCGAGAGCCGGCGAACTACGGCGTCCGCCTGCTGGACCCCGAGCGGCTGGTGGCGCGGATCGAGGTCTCGATGCCGAAGCAGCAGCCCGCAGGGGCCGGTAGGCCGCGCAAGAAGGGCGAAGGCGCGGGCTAGGGCCCCCGCGCCGGCCGCATCAGCACGATCCAGGCCGCCAGGGCGAGCAGCGAGGCGATGCCGAGCGCGAGCATCACAGCCGCGAAC
>JAJTCK010000078.1 GCA_021323175.1 Solirubrobacterales bacterium
TCACCGACCACTTCACGACCGAGGACCACCGCCTGGTGGACGAGCTCAGCCCGTTCCACGTGTGGACCCCGGACTACGCACAGAAGCGCCTGGCCTGGAAGCGCCGCCACCCCCTGCACGTGCTGTTGCTGCGCGTCCACCGGATCCCACGCCCGGTCACGGTCAGGGTCAAGGACGAGCACCAGGGCTGCCGCTCATGGGTGGAGATCGACCGCGACCTGCCGTTCGAGGGCACGCCGGTCATGGCCGACGACGAATTCGAGCGCGCCTCGGCCGCCATCCGCGAGCTCTGCCAGGGCGAACTCGTCCCTGCATAGCCGCAACCGGCTCGGAGTAGCCTCAACCAGGCCATGGCCTGGATCGAGACCGACTCACTCAGCTTCACAGCCAGGCACGACGACGCGGACACCGCCTGCGCCCAACGGGTCCTCGACGGGCTCGAGGACCTGCGGCTGCGCCTGGAGGAGCGCTTCGACGAGGTGCCGGGCGACGTCACGGTCGTCATCCACGACAACCCCGCGTGGCTGTCGGCCGCCCACCCCCTGCTGCCTGCGGTCCGCTGGTCGGCGGCGCCGGCGGGACGCCGCTACCTGGCGGGCTGGCCGATGGTCGGCGAGATCCACCTGCTGAGCGACGAGTGGATGGAGCGGCGCGCGGGCGGCGAGGACTCCGCGAGGGCGCTCATGGGCACGGCCGAGCGCGTCTATTGCCAACTCGTGCTGTCCGCGAACAACGAGCGCCTGCCCCCGATGTGGACTCCGCAGCGCTTCCTCACCTACCTGCGCTGGGCGTGGCTGTATGAGGGCGCCGCCCAGTACTTCAGCGGCCAGGTCTCGCTGTACCGCCCGGCCGTCATCACGCGGCTGCGCGAGGGGGAGCGCCCGCGGTTCCCGCCTTCGCGGCGGGACGCCGTGATCCTCGGCGGCACCGTCTTCGACCTCCTGGACCGCCATCGCGGACCCGAGGCGTGCCAGCTGCTGGCCGCGCGCCTGCGCAGGGAGGGGCCCTCGGCGAACCTTGAGCTCGCCTTCGAGGCGACCATGGGCGAGATCGAGCGGGGATGGCGCACCCACCTGGACGAGATCCTCTACCCGCAGTCGGCCGACACCGGCATCGGCCCGCTGAGCGACAGCCGGGAACGGCCCTCGCCGCTCGCGCGCGAGCGCCTGCGCGACCGCGAGGCGGTCGTCGGAGAGCCGAAGCCCTCGCCACTGCGGATGCCGCGCCCCGAGGCCGTGGACATCCACGATCTGGACCTGGGGGCGAGCGAGGAGGAGGGCGTCGACTTCGACGCGGAGTTCGAGGACCCGTTCGAGGGAGAGCCGCGGATCAGGCGCGGCGCCGGCCTGCGGGACCCTACCGACGAGGATTTGGGACCGGCCCCGGACTTCGACTTCGGCGCCCCGCCGGAGTTCGGCTTCGAGGGCGCTGGAGACCAGCCGGAGGAGGGCTCGCAGGAAGGCGGGAACCGCGCCGGTGAGCGGTAGTAGGAGCCTCTTCGGCGGCGACGAGAGGGTGCCGCTTCGGGATCGGATCCGGAGCCGGATCCACCGCTGGATCGTGCGCGCCCACCGAGCGGCCGCATTCCCAGCGACGGTCCTGTTCATCCTCTACGACACGGACATCCACCCGAGCTACGGGATGACATGGCGCAAGAAGCTCACGCTCGCTCGGCGAATGCACCGCAACACCCGCCGGATCCGGAGCCTGACCTCCTACAAGGCGCACCTCGCGATGGCGGCGAAGCTGCTCGAGATTTCCCCGGAGGTCGAGGGGGTGGTGGTCGAATGCGGCTGCTATCTGGGTGGCTCGACCGCGAATCTCTCGCTCGCGTGCGAGATCGTGAGCCGGGAGCTGTACGTCTACGATTCCTTCGAGGGGCTCCCCGCGTCGGATCCCAGGGACAAGTACGGGAGCGAGATGACGGAGGGGTTCCTCCGCGCTGATCTCGAGCGGGTCAAGGACAACGTCCGGCGCTTCGGGGCCATCGAGCGATGCACGTTCGTGAAGGGGCTCTTCGCCGACACCCTGCCCGGGCACGAGCCGCCGATCGTGTTGTGCTTCCTGGACGTGGACCTCCAGGCCAGCCTTCACGACTGCATCCGGAATCTGTGGCCGAAGCTGACTGACCGGGGCTACGTCTTCATCGACGAATACGTCTACACCGACTTCTGCGCCCTCTTCTGGTCCGAGCGGTACTGGCGAGAGTTCTTCGACGCCGATCCACCGGGCTTGATCGGTGCCGGCAGCGGCATTGCGGTGGGCTCGTACTACCTCGGCCCGTGGAGCGAGATCGGCGTCACCCCGATCCAGGATCCCGCGAGCGTCGCCTACACCCGCAAGGACTTCAGCGGCTTCTGGAACTACTACCCGGACGCGAACGTATCCGAGGTGCGCGCGGTCGGATCAGCTCGCGAGCTGGTACAGGACCCAGACCAGCGCACCGCCGAGGACGAAAGCGAGGACGACGCCGAGCGCGAGGCGGCCCGGTGAGCCGATGCCGGGCAACCCGTTCGGCGACTGCTCGACAGTGAGCAGGTCCGCCTCGCTCAGCAGCCTGGCCGCCTCCTCGTAGCCGGATTCCGGCACGAGCACGTCCCGTGGCCCGGCGGCGAGGAAGTCGGGCACGTCAAACCCCCGGGTGCGCCGCAGGACCGACGGAATCCCATCGTTCAGCAGGATCCCCTGGACCAGCTCGGCTTCGGACTGGTTCCGTCCGCCGGCGACCCTGACCAGCTCCCCCCTGGCGAACTGCGGGCGGATCTTGCGCGCCGTCTCGTGGGCGGCGCTCTCGGCTTCGACCTCCCGGGCGCCCTCCCGCACCAGCGGCATCCCGCACTCGCGGCAGAACCGCTCGTCCGCCTCATGGCTGCGCGAGCAGCGGGGGCAGACCAGGGTCACTCGATCTCCAGGTTCACTTCGGTGACGCCGTCCTCGTCGATCTCAAAGGCGCGAAGCGGCTCCTCACCCTCGGCGAGGGAGGCGATCAGGTAGACCGTGCCAGGGAATAGGGGGGTCTTGCCCACGACCTGGCCGTTCTCGCGGCGGTCTATCAGGGCGAGGTTGATGTCGGTCTGTGACGGATACGCGGGGCTGCCGGTATGGGAGTGGAAGATCGCCGCCAGGTCCTCCCCCTTGTCTTCCATCTCGTTGGTGGCGCGCAGCTGCTCGGTGGGGTCGAGCATGTAGCGCAGCGGGCTCGCTTCGGCGTTGCGCACGGGGTAGTAGATCGTCAGCTCGCCGTCGCGGGCGCCGATCAGGCCGCAGCACTCGTTGGGGGCGTCCTCGCGGGCGTGTGCAAGCAGCTCGTCGTGGATCTCGCGGCTCAGGCGCAAGGTTGCTCAGGCGACGAACCGGTGCATCTGCGGGTCGCTGCGCTGGCGGAGGCGCAAGATCACCAGCCGGGCCAGGCGATCACCCATCGGCATGTTGATCGGGCCGTTCTCGGTCTCGAGCGGAATCGCTTCGCCCGTCCCCACGTCGACGATACGGCGGAACTGAATCAGGCCGCGCTTCATGTCGCTGTCCACAGGGCTGAGGTAGCTGCAGCCGTCGAAGAAGTAGTGCGTCACCTGGCTCTTGCGAGTGGCCCCGATGTCGGTCACCGGGTCGCCCCCGTGGAGGAGATTGGCCGACCACACCAGCGCCTGCCCGCGCTTTAGCGTCGCCTGCTCCCGCTCCAGACCGTATGCCTCGACCAGCTCGCCGATGAACGACACGAACTCGTCCCCCCTATCGGGCCCGAAGGCCTCATAGTCGGGGAGAAGATGCGATTCCGGGTAGTAGTGCAGGGGCCCGTTGTTCTCGGTCAGGTCCTCAAGCGCCACCCAGACGCCGCACATGTAGTGCTTGGGGAAGCTGTGGAAGTGGAATGAGTCGCTGTGGGTCTGCTGCTGGCTGCCCCGCAGGAAGTTGAGCGTCTGGAATGGGATCGGGCGCTTGCCGTAGAGCGTCTCCAGCAAAGACAGGACCTTGGGGGCCACCGCCAGGGACCGCACCGCCTCCGACTCCGTCCACGCGTCCTGAATCCGGTTGAAGACCTCATCGCCCTCCTGGTGCACGGGCGCCAGGTCCGCGATCACCCGGTCGCCGACGGCATCGAAGTCGACGCCGAGGTCATCGAGCACGATGTAGCCGCGCTCCGCGAACGTGCGGACCATCGCCTCGGTCTCCTCGTCCAGCCCGCGCTGCTGGAGCTCCCTCTCGAAGAACGGGGACATGAACCAGGGTCCGCCGAAGTACGGAGTCCGCCGGCCGAGCGCGGGCTGCGTTTGGGTCGCTCCCTCCATCCATCGGCGATCATAGGCGAGTGGGGTCGCGACCCCCAGGAGCGTGGGGCGGGCACCGCTCCTCGAATCGACGAGCCGGTCGGCGGCCGCCGGGCAGTCCCTGAAGTTTCTGTGCGGAAGCCCTGGGCCCGTCCGAACCGCTACCACCAAACGGTGTCGTCGATGCCCTCGAGCTGCTCGATCGGCGTGGTATAGACGCCCGAGGACAGGTACTTCCAACCGTCGTCCGGCACCAGGAAGACCACGTTGCCCGACTCCAGCTCCCCCGCGATGCGGTTGGCGACGTACGCGATGGCCCCGGCCGAGACGCCCGCGAACAGGCCCTCCTCGTGCAGCAGTTTCTGGGTCCAGACGATCGCATCGCGGTTGGAGACCATGATCTTTCGGTCGAGCACGGCCAGGTCGAGGATCGGCGGGATGAAGCCATCGTCCAGCGAGCGCAGCCCCTGTACGAGCTCGCCCTGCATCGGCTCCGCCGCGACGATCTTCGTATCGGGATCGTGCTCCTTGAAGCGTCGCCCATTGCCCATCAGGGTGCCGCCAGTGCCGAGCCCGCCCACGAACGCCGCGATCTCGTCGAGCTCCTCGAGGATCTCGGGAGCCGTCCCGTGGTAGTGGGCGCTCGGATTTGCCTCGTTGCCGTACTGGTAGGGCATGTAGTACGAGGAGTCGGATTCGGCCATCTCCAGGGCCAGCTCCACCGCCCCGTTCGACCCCTTCGCGCCCTCGGAATAGACGATCTCGGCGCCGTACATCAGCAGCAGCTGCGTGCGCTCCCCGGTCACGTTGTCGGGCATCACGACCTTGAGCGGGTAGCCCTTGCGGCGGCAGATCATCGCCAGGGAGATCCCGGTGTTGCCCGAGGTGGGCTCCAGGATCGTGTGGCCGGGCTCGATCGCGCTGCGCTCCTCGGCTTCCTCGATCATCGACTTCGCCACACGGTCCTTGACTGAGCCGGTCGGGTTGCGGCCCTCCAGCTTCGCCCAGATCCGTACGCCCGCCTTCGGGGACAAGCGCGGCAGCTCGACGAGCGGCGTGTTGCCGATCGATTCGATGACGTTCTGGAAGCGTCCCCCGCAGGGACGATTCATGAGCGGCTCGCCGAGCATCTGTCTGAATATTACTTCAGAAAGTGAAGCATCCCCGTGGACGCATCGGCTCTGGATTTGCGGGTATGTTCCGCCTGGTTCCATCCAAAACGAAGAGAGGACCGATGAGAATGAGATCACGCCTGATGGCATTGCTCGCGGCCCTCGTCCTCGTGCTCACCGCCGGATTCGCGATCGGCTGTGGGGACGATGACGACGACGGTGGTGGCGACAGCGGAGGCGGCGCAGACCTCGGCACGATCACCGAAGGTCAGCTGTTGGTAGGCACCGATACGCCCTATCCGCCGTTCGAGATCGGGCAGCCGCCTGACATCTCGGGCTTCGACATCGAGGTGATGGACGCGATCGCCGAGGATCTCGGCCTCGAGGTGACGTATCAGGACACCGGGTTCGACACGATCTTCCGCGACACTGCGAACGGGCAGTTCGACACCGCGGCCGCGGCGTCGACCATCACGCCCGAGCGCCAGCAAAAGGTCAACTTCACCGATCCCTACTACGAGGCACAGCAGGCGCTGGTGGTGGCGGAGGACAACTCCGAGATCGTGACCACGGCCGACCTCGGCGGCAAGATCGTGGGCGCTCAGGATGGCACCACGGGCGAGGCGCTCGCCAACGACGAGACCGACGCCTCGGAGGTCCGCGGGTTCCCCGAGGGCACCGACGCGCTCACGGCGCTGGCCACCGGCCAGGTCGAGGCGGTGGTTGTCGACCAGCCCGTCGCAGCGGACGCCGTTGAGAAGCAGGGTGGAGTCAAGATTGTCGAGGAGATTCCCCTTCCGGAGCCGGAGCTATTCGGCTTCGCGGTCCCTAAGGACAACACCGCGCTGCTCGACGGGATGAACGAGGCCCTCGCCAAGCTCAAGGACGACGGGACCCTGACGGATCTATACCAGCAGTACTTCAAGACCGATCCGCCCCCGTCGGTGCTCGAGGGCAAGACGGAGCCCGCGAGCTGATCGTCGCAGAAAGCAACACGGCGTCGATGACGCCGCCGACCGGAGGGGGCGGGTCAAGCGCCCCCTCCGGAGAATCGAGATGGGGGCGCCTTCGTGCGCCCCTCTTGCTACCAAGGCCTTCGCGGCAATAGCCTGCTAACCGCCCTCCACCCCGCCTAGCAAGGGACGCGATGGACTTCATCTTCGAGTACTACTTCGACTTCGGGCTCATGGGGGACGAGTTCGACCGCGTCCTCGACGGCTTCTTCCTGACGCTGAAGCTCTCGATCCTCTCGGGGGTCCTGTCCCTGATTTGGGGGCTCGTCCTCGCCGTGCTCAGGCAACTGCCGGGCCGGCCCCTCGCCCCGGTCCGGTGGGTGACGATCGCGTACATCGACGCGTTCCGCGGGATCCCGCTGCTGCTGGTGCTGTTCCTGGTCTCGGGCTTCCTCAGCGCCGCACAGGCCGACGGCACCATCCCGCGCGAGATCGGGATCCCGACCTGGCTCGGTGAGGCTTCGACGTTCTGGTACGGCGTGATCGCGCTGACGATCACCTATGGCGCCTACATGGCCGAGGTGTACCGGGCCGGGATCGAGGCCGTCCCCGCGGGTCAGATGGAGGCGGCGCGCTCCCTCGGAATGAGCCACGGGCAGTCCATGCAACAGGTGATCGTGCCCCAGGCGGTGCGCAAGGTGATCCCGCCCCTGCTGAACGACTTCATCGCCCTGATGAAGGACACCTCGCTGGTCGGAGTGCTCGGTGCGATCGAGGTGGTGAAGGCCGGCCAGGACGTGCAGACGGAGTTCTTCAACGGCTCGGCGCTGGTGCTGGGGGCGCTCATGTTCCTGGTGGTGACCATCCCGCTCGCGCGCCTCGTAGACGCGCTGATCGCGCGCCAGCAGCGGCGCACGTCGCGCGGCGGAGGGGGCGGAGGGGCCACCCCCACTCCGGCCACCCAGACCGCCGGGCCCACCGGCGGACCGGTCTGATGGCGACGCAGGCGACGGGCGAGACGGCGCTGAAGCTCGAGCGCGTCCACAAGAGCTTTGGAGACTTGGAGGTGCTGCGCGGCGTCGACCTGGAGATCGGGAAGGGACAGGTCGTGTGCGTGCTCGGGCCCAGCGGCTCCGGCAAGAGCACCCTGCTGCGCTGCATCAACCTGCTGGAGCCGCCAGACGCCGGTCGAGTGGTGCTGGAGGGCCAGCAGATCTCGGGAACGGCGGGTCGGATGGGCATCGACATCGTCCGGCGGAAGGTGGGGATGGTTTTCCAGCAGTTCAACCTCTTCCCGCACAAGAGCGCGATCGAGAACGTGATGCTCGCCCAGCGGACCGTCCTCGACAGGAGCGAGACGGAGGCGAGGGAGAAGAGCGCGGCGCTGATGGAGCGCGTCGGCCTGGCCGACAAGCTGGACGAGTACCCCGAGCGCCTCTCAGGAGGCCAGCAGCAGCGCGTCGCCATCGCGCGCGCGCTCGCGATGGACCCGCACGTGATGCTGTTCGACGAGGTCACGAGCGCGCTGGACCCCGAGCTCGTCAAGGAGGTACTGGACGTGATGCGGGAGCTGGCGAGCGAGGGGATGACGATGATCGTCGTCACCCACGAGATCGGGTTCGCGCGCGACGTGGGCGATCAGGCCGTGTTCATGGACGAGGGGGTCGTGATGGAGCAGGGCGACCCCAGGCAGGTGCTGGAC
>JAJTCK010000018.1 GCA_021323175.1 Solirubrobacterales bacterium
TGAGCGCGACGGTCAACTCCACAAGACGGGCGGGGGTGCCGTTCCATCCCGGCAGGAGCCGGCCTCGCAGGCGGATGGAGGCGAGCGCCAGCGGCGCCGCAACGGCCGCGAGGGCGATGACGCCGGTCAGGTAGCCGCCGAAGCTCACTGTTCAGGCGGCCGCTACTGCGGGCCGCCCTCGGGCGTCTCGGCCGGACCGGGGGCCGGCTCGAGGTCCGTCGTGCCCGGCGACGGGATCCCCGACAGCGGCGTTATGTCCGAGCAGACAGCCTCGTCGAGATCCCCGTCGAGCTCGAAGACGAAGATGTCCTCGCTGTCCACCGCGACCGACCCGCCGCCCGCCTTGGTCCACAGGGCCTCCACCGGCGAGACGTCCTGGGCCCGCTGATCCGGCCCGACCACCGCGTAGTCATAGCCGCCGTCGTTCAGCGCCCCCAGCCACTCTTCGCAGGCATCGCGATTCGCGACGTCCTCGGGGTCCAGGGCGATCGGCGTGTAGGACCCGTTCTCGCCGTGCCGCGCGACGTACTGGACCCGGTTCGACAGGTCGTCGCCGTAGAAGACGTACTGCTTGAAGCCCGGTCGGCCGCCCACGACGGCGATGCGGGCGTCGCTCGGGTCCTCCTCGTTGAACCAGGCCAGGGCGTCGCGCACGCCCTGGGGGAAGTCCCGGGGAGCCGACTCCGCCCTGTAGCGGTCGTCGCTGAAGTCGTCGCTCCGCACCCAGCCGATGCCGATCACGACGCACAGAGCCAGCGCCGCGCCGGCTGCCATCGCCGGACGGGGGATCCCAACCCGGGGGGCCAGCGCGAGCAGCACCGGCACGCCGATCACGAAGATGGCCAGCAGGATCCCGCCGATGACGTAGTCGCGCTCCCACACGCTCTCGCCACCGCTGAAAAGGCCCACCAGGAGCATCAGGCCCAGGCCGGCGAGCGCGAACGGCTGGATGCGCTCGCGCGAGATCCATAGGTCCACCGCGAGCAACACGGCGCCCAGGGCCAGCGCCGGCGACGCGTAGCGAAGGTTCACCTCGAAGGCGCTGGGGGATCCGAGCGGCCCGGCCGCGGTCAGCGGAGTGAACAGGTAGGCGATGCCGCTGAGCAGCGCGACGACGCCCAGCATGCGGATCAGGCTCGTGCGCCCGCGCAGGATCGCCAGGACGAACCCGCCGGCCACCGCGGCCAGGACGACGGGCCACAGCACGCCGAAGCTGTCGTTCAGCCCCGGTATGAACGAGTCACGGATCACGTCGAGGTCGGTCACGTAGTCGGAGACCGTGTGCGGCTCCCGGATGTCGATGTCGAGCTGCTCGGGACCGGGCAGCGGCCCGCGGTCGGCCCACGGCAGCGGGTTCCCGGACTCGACGAGGTTCCTCGCGAACCAGAAGCCGCCCGTGACCAGCGAGGCCGCGACCCAGATGGCGGCCGTCCGCACGCGGTCTCCGGAGCGCGCGACCGCGATCACACCGAGCGTCAGCAGCCCGAAGGGAGCGAGCAGGTTGAGCTTGGTGCCGAGCGCCAGGCCGGCGGCCAGCGCCGCGACGATCAGCGCGCCACGGGGGAAGAGCGGGCGGAGCGGTGGACCGCCGGAGTGAAGCGTGCGCACCGAGTCGGCGGCGGCCCTGGACTGCGCGTCGCCGTTTACGAGGATCGCCGCGGCCGCGAGCAGGAAGAACAAGCCCGCCGTGTCGTTCTTTGCGTCCCCCGGCTGGTAGAGCAGCAGCATCTCGGCGTCCAGGATCACCGCGAGCGCCAGCACCGCCACCGCCCCCGCGGCATAGGGCCGGCCGAAGCACCAGGCCGCCAGCAGGCAGAGCGCCATCCAGCCGATGTTGAGAAGGGGCGAAAGGAAGTCGCTGTCCAGGAACAGGATCCCCGCCGAGTGCAGGAGCTCTGAGTTCTGCGGGTAGAACCAGACGGTCAGGCGCAAAACCTCGGTCATGTGCAGGGCTCCCACCTGCGCGTCCTGGACGAAGCGCGCCGCGAACGGGGCGTTGTGCCACGTCGTGTTCGGCAGGTACATGCCGATGTCCAGGCCGATCTGAGTCGGCATGGCCCAGTGGAACGAAGCCAGCAGGGCGGCCGCGGTCGCGACCCCGAGCGCGATCTGCGTGACCGGAGGCGAAGGGAGCGCGATGCCCTGGGCGTCGCGGCGGCTCAAAGCGACACCTGTCCCGACGCCCGCGAGCAGGCACGCGGCGAGCACCCAGCCTGGCCGATAAAGGCCGACGACCCCGACCAGCTCGAGGATCACAACGAGCAGCGACACTCCCAGCACGACCTCGGCCAGCCGGGCAGGAGCGCCGGACCAGCCGGGCAGCAACCTGGCCCGGAGCCTGACGGCCGCGAAGCCGAGCGCGGCGACGATCGCGATCAGGGCGAGCGCTCCCGCGAGGTAGGAGCCGAAGCTCAAGTCGTCTGCTCTCCGCCCAGATAGCGGCACGTGCCTGGGTCGAGGGCCCGGTCCACGCGGAAGATCCGAGCCGGGCCGGAGCGGATTACCTCCGTAACCCCGGCGTCGGCGCTGATCCAGAGGCTCTCGGGCGGCTCGTCCTCCTCGTCGCGGATCCGCGGGGTGACGACCACGTAGTCGTAGTCCCCATCGTTGATGACACGGCGCAGGTCGTCACAGCGGTCGATCTGGCGATAGGTGCCCCTGCGGAGCTCACGTCCCAGATACTGGACGTGGTTCGAGAGATCGTCGCCGTAGAAGAAGTACTGGCCGAACGCGGAGGCCCTGCCGACGACGCCGATCCGGGTGTCCTCGGTTTCCTTCGCGAAGATCTGCATCGGAGTCCACTCGGGTGTCGAGCGGAACCCGCTGCCGAGCTGGGGGGCGACGTCGGCGCGGTAGCGGTCCTGCAGGTAGTGGTCCTGCTGGGAGCGGCCCAGGACCAGCAGCAGGGCGAAGGCGATCACCGCCGCCCCGGCGAGCAGGGACCTGCGCATCCCGGCGCGAGCCGCGGCGACGAGCCCCGCCGGGATCCCGACGACGAGCAGCGCCAGGAGCACGGACTGCCAGAAGTGCCCGAAGCGCCAGCTCGTCGACATCTCGATCGGAAAGCCGTTGAAGTCCACCCTGAACGTGCCCTGGACGATG
Source organism: Solirubrobacterales bacterium (assembly GCA_021323175.1). GTDB lineage: Bacteria > Actinomycetota > Thermoleophilia > Solirubrobacterales > 70-9 > VGBV01. The sequence goes on from JAJTCK010000018.1 coordinate 3,103, forward strand.
AGCAGCGCGAACAGGCCGATCATCGCCCACGGCCACGGCCTGCGGCGCAGCCTGGGGATCAGCGGCGTGATCGTCAGGCCGATCACCAGCGCCGGGGCGATGTAGCGCAGGTTGGCGTCGAAGCCGGTGGGCTGGCCCACCCCGCCGGAAGCGGTCAGCGGTGTGAACACGTACGCCAGGCCCGCCAGCAGTCCGGTGATCGCCAGCACCCTGAGCAGCGAGCTGCGGGCCCACAGCAGGCCGAGCGCGAGGCCGACGAACGCCGCACCCAGGACCACGAGCCACAACGGTCCCAGGCGGTCCTCGAGGACCGGGAAGAAGTATGAGTTCCAGACCGTCGGGTCGTTGTAGTACTCGGACAGGCTGTGGGGCTCGCGGGGGTAGAAGCCGGGCTGATCGGGCCCCGGCAGACTGAAACCGCCGATGGAGTCGACCTGGGGGAACGGGTTCAGCGAGTGCCAGAGGTTTCGCAGATACCAGAAGCCTCCGGTCAGCAGCATCGCCCCGAGCCAGATGGACATAGCGCGGATCCAGTGGCGTCGGCCGGCGAGCACCGCCAGGCCGATCGTGAGGACGCCCAGCGCCGGTAGGAGTGTGATCTTGGTCCCGACCCCGAGGCCGGCGGCGAGTCCGGCGAGGAACAGCGCTCCCCCACCAACTCCGGCGAGCACGCGGGGATCGCCCGCGACCGGCACTTCGGTCACGACCCCCTCTTGGGGGTGCTCCTGGTCGGCGTCCGGGTCGAAGCCGGGCTCGCCGTCGGCCGCCCTGGGGATGGGCGGATCCGCCGCGGTCCCGCCGGCCGCTCCCGCGATCCTGGGCGCCGCGCGGGCCGTGGCGGCGCCGTTGACCAGGAACGCCAGGACCGCGAGCAGGAGGAACAGGCCCATGATGTCGTTGGGTGCGTTGCCCGCCTGGGAGCCCACGACCATCTCGGAGTCGAGGACGACAGCCGCGCCCATCAGGGTGACCGCTCCGACCGCATAGGGGCGGCCAATGCACCAGGCGGCGAGCAGGGACAGAGCCAGCCAGCCCAGGTTGATCATCGGCGAGGCGAAGTCGTTGTCCAGCGCGACCATCGGGATCGCGTGGAGCAGCTCGGAGTTCTGCGGGTAGTACCAGGCGGTCAGCTTGAGCGGGTCGGTGAAGTGGAGGGGCCCCACCTCGCCCGTCTGCGCGAACCGGCCGGAGAAGGACATGTGGTACCAGGTGGTGTCCTGGTAGTACATGCCGACGTCCAGGGACTCCTGCGTCGGCACGGCCCAGTGCGCGACCACCAGGGCCGATGCGGCGATCGCGACGGCGAGCATCCACCGGCTCGCCCGAACCGCCGGGAACTCGCCGGGCCCCTTCGGCTGGTGGCGCGGGTTCGCCCAGATCGCCGCACCGATCCCGACGCCGACGCACGCGACCAGCAGTGGGATCTCCTCCAGCAGACGCAGCAGGCCGAGCAGCTCGGCCACCACGATCAGTGCCGACAGGCCCAGCACGATCTCGGCGAGCCGCGCGAGCGCGCCGTTCCAGGCAGGCACGAGCAGGGCTCGGACGTGGTAGGCGCCAAGACCGAGGGCGACGACGATCACCGCCAGCTCAGCAGCGCCGAAGAGGTACTGGCTCAGGCTCATCGGCTCATTTCGAAAACGGGCGGCCCCGCGCCGAGACGGTCTCCCGGCGGAAAGCCCCTCGCATGACAAACGCGCGGACAAAGCGCCCACGCGCGCCGGGGATCATAGCCGTGCCGATCAAGGCGGGGCATAGCCAAAACGGCCGCTGAGCCGGCGTTTAGGGGTCCAGCTCTATGACGTATGCCTGCTCGCCAGGCTTGACCATGCCCAGCTTTCGCGCCTCGCGCTCGAGGGTGTAGGGCTCCTTGGCGCGATCGACCGCCTGCTCGAGCTTGTCGTTCTCGGTCCTCAGCTCCTGCAGGCGCTCCTCGCCGACCTTGGAGTCGCGCCAGGAGTCGATCAGGCTGACCACGGGGTTCAGATACGAGACGGCCACCCCGAAGAGCACCAGGACCAGCGCGATGCGGCCGACCCGGTCCCAGCGAACGCGGCTGGGGCCGACGCGTCGGCCGACGTGTCTGCGCGGCGCAACCCGCCTGCCTGCGTACGCACGGCTGCTCACGCCTCGGGATTCGCCGCCGAAGCGGCGATGCCTTCCCCGCTATCGCTCGAAGACGGAGCCCCCCGGGAACTCGGCGTCGTCGCCGAGCTCGGAGGCGATCTGGAGCAGGCGGTTGTACTTCGCCGTGCGATCCGAGCGCGAAGGCGCGCCTGTCTTGATCTGCCCGGCTCCGGTCCCTACGGCGAGATCGGCGATCGTCGTGTCCTCGGTCTCCCCGGAGCGGTGGGAGATGACGGTCGTGTAGTCCGCGTCGTGTGCGATCCGGATCGCATCCAGGGTCTCGGAGAGGGTGCCGATCTGGTTCACCTTGACGAGGATCGAGTTGCCGACGCCCAGCTCGATGCCCCGCCGCAGGCGCTCGGGATTGGTCACGAACAGGTCATCGCCGACAAGCTGCGTCCCGTGGGCCGCGAGCTTCTCGGTCAGGAGCTTCCAGCCGTCCCAGTCCTCCTCATCCATGCCGTCCTCGATCGAGGCGATCGGGAAGCGGTCCACCAGCTCGTGCCAGTAGTCGGCCATCTCGGACGAGCTCAGGGCCCGCTGCTCATGCTCCAGCTCGTAGGAGTCGTCCGAGAAGAGTTCGCTGGTCGCGGGGTCCATAGCGATCACGACGTCCACGCCAGGCGCGTACCCGGCCTCCTCGACCGCCGCGATCAGGTAGTCCAGGGCGGCGCGGTTGGACTCCAGGTCGGGTGCGAAGCCTCCCTCGTCGCCGCCCGCGGTGGACAGGCCCTTGTGCTTCAGGGTGCGCTTGAGGGCGTGGAACACCTCGGCTCCCACGCGCAGACAGTCGGGAAAGCTCTCGGCACCTGCGGGGACGACCATGAACTCCTGGAAGTCCACGGAGTTGTCGGCATGGGCTCCCCCGTTCAAGACATTCATCATCGGCACGGGCAGGATGCGCGCCCCCCGGTCATCTCCACCGGCGGCCGAGTAGAGGGCGGCCAGGTGCAAGTAGAGCGGCGAGGCGGCCTGCGCGGCGGCGGCCTTTGCGGCCGCCAGGGACACGCCCAGGATGGCGTTGGCGCCAAGGCGGCCCTTGTTCGGGGTCCCATCCAGGTCGATCATCGCCTGGTCCAGGGCCTCCTGGTCGGCGGGATCGGCCCCGCGCAGCGCGTCCGCGATCGCGCCGTTGACGTTCCCGACGGCGGCGGTCACGCCCTTGCCGCCCCAGTCCTCGCCGCCGTCCCGGAGCTCCAAGGCCTCGAACTCGCCCGTCGAAGCGCCCGAAGGTACCGCCGCCCATCCGCCTGCGCCGGAGTCCAGTGCGACCGCGACCGAGACGGTTGGGTTTCCTCGCGAATCGAGGATCTGCTGGGCGCGGATCGAATCGATGGCCGCCACGGTGCGGCAGTGTGCCAGGGTCAGCTCAACGAGGCGTCACAGCGAACGCTCACGGCGCGTCCAGGCGGTTCACGGCCGCTCTCAGCGCCAGCTCCGGATCGACGCCCAGCCGGCGCGACTCCCTGACGACGTCCAGCAGCAGCTCGCCGACGCGCTCCTCGGCGGCGTCGCGCTCCGCCGCCTCGGCGCCCGGCCCGCCCGGCCGCTCGCCGGTGGCGGAACCCGCCGGGTCGGCGCGCCGCAGCACCTTGCGCGCATGCAGCAGCGACGGCAGGGTGTCCGGAAGCCGCCGGTGCGGATCCTGCTCTCCCTCCACGTCCCGCTTGATCTGCTCCCACTGGGCGAGGACCTCGCCGGCGCTCTCGAGCTCCCTGTGGCCGTAGACATGGGGGTGGCGGCGGACCAGCTTCGCGGCGCATGACTCAGCCACCGCACCCAGGTCCCCCTTCCCACGCTCTTCGAGCAGCAGCGACAGGAACATGACCTGGAAGAGCACGTCCCCCAGCTCGTCCACCATCGCCTCGGTGTCGTCCCGCCGCGCCGCGTCGGCCAGCTCATAGCTCTCCTCGACCGTGTGGGGGACGATCGAGCGGGCGTCCTGCTCGCGGTCCCAGGGGCACTCGCGCCGTAGGAGGCGGGTGATCTCGTCCAGGCGAGCGAGCGACTCCAGGGCGCTGTCGCTCACGGGCCCAGGGCTAGCCGCCCGGGGGGGCGCCGGGGGTGACCGGCACGGCGCCGCCGGCGGCTCCCGGGACGCCACCGGGGACGCCGCCCGGGATCCCAGCCGGCACCTCCTGGTCGGCTCCGGCCGGGTGTGGGCGCTGGGGCGACCCGCTGGCCGCGATGAAGGGAAGGATCGATCCGGGGGCCGCCGGGTTGCGCGGCAGCACCGGTGGCGGGCAGCCCGTCTCCTCGATCTGCTGCCGCTGCTGGTCCTCAGGCAGCGAGGGATCGGGGCACGGCTCGACCTCTCCGGCGAAGTTGTCGCAGCGCTCGTTCACGAAGTCGTCGGCGCAGACCGTGAGCTCAACCCAGCGGTCGCGGTAGTCGCTCAGGAATGCGCTGAAGCCCTCCTGCTGCAGCTGGCTGGCGAGCTGCTCCTGGATCTGCGGGCGGGCCTCATCGAGCGGCGTGGTCGTCTCCTCGGTCACCGAGTCGACCTGGAAGACGTAGGTGCCGCTGTCGGTCTCGATCGGCCCGACGACCTCGCCCTCGGCGGCATCGAAGATCTGAGCGTCGACGGCCTCAGGGAACACGCCTTGTGTGATCGACTCGCGAACTCCGCCGTTCTCCTTGGAACTGGCGTCAGAGGAGAACTCGGCGGCGACCTGCTTCCAGTTCTCGGGCGAGTTGTCCTGCTCGAGCTGATCGGCTGCCTCCTGCGCCTTCTCGGGGTCCTGGTTCAGGACCAGCCGGAGATCGCGCTGCTCGGGCTGAGAGAACTGCTCCTCGTTGGCCTCGTAGAACGTCTCCGCGTCGGCGTCCGACACCTCGGCCGCCTCCGAGGTCACCTCTTCCTGGATCTTCGTGCTGATCACCTGCAGGCGGACCCGCTCGTCGACGTCCTCCTGTTCGAAGCACGACTGCCTCAGGAAGTCCTGGTACTCCTTCTCGGACTTGAAGTTCTGGTTCTTGGTCTGCTCGAACTCCTCCTGGACCTCGCGATCCGAGACCGACACGCCGCGCTCCTCGGCCTCGCCCAGAATCCATTCCTGATCGAGGACGTCGTTGAGCGCCTCGTCGCGCAGCGTCTCGTATTGCGGGTCGTCCTCGGCCGGGGGCTGGCAGTTGCTCCCCGCGCCCTGACGGGCGGCAGCCTGCGCGAGCGCGCGGTCGAAGTCCTCCTGGCTGATCTCCTGGCCGTCGACGACGGCGACGGAGTCGCCCGAGGGGTCGTCCTTGCCGAAGCCGCTGGTTGCGGCCACCAGGACGACCATCAGCACCAGGACTCCCCCGAGCACGGCAGCGACCGTCCGCTTGTTCCCGCTCCACCTGCTCACAGGGGCGGCAGCATAGCCGCCTCTCGCTAAGCGGGCGCTAACGCCGAGGCCCCCGAAACGCCCTCGGCGAGGGCAATCAGGGCCGCGAGCCGGGCGGCCGGCTCATCCGGGACCGGCAGCGCCACCGTCTGCTGGCGCCACTCGTACACGGCGCCGTCCACGCGCTCACGCAGCTCTGCGGACTGAGCAGAGTCGAGCGCGATCGGCGAGACCCGTACCCGGCCGCCGCGGAAGTCGACGTTCCTGGCTCCGGCCGCGCCGAGCTCGATTCGCGCCCTCTGCATCTCCAGCAGGTTCCCCACGGGCTCCGGCAGCGGTCCGAACCTGTCTCTCAGTTCCCCCCGCAGCGCACGCAGCTCCCCGCCCTCGCGGGCGGCGGCCACCCTGCGGTGGACGTCGATCTTGGCCGCCTCGAATGGCACATAGTCGGCGGGCACGTACGCGTCCACGTCGATCTCCACCCGGACGGGCTCGCGCTGGGCTTCGCCCTCCTCCCCACCCACGGCTCGCAGCTCCTCGGCGGCGTCCTCGAGCATCTGGCAGTACAGCTCGAAGCCGACGGCGGCGACGTGCCCGGACTGCTCGTCGCCCAGCAGGTTGCCGGCGCCGCGGATCTCGAGGTCGCGCATCGCGACCCGGAAGCCCGAGCCGAGCTCGGTGTTGTCCGACAGCGTCGCCAGGCGGGCGGCGGCGTCGGCGGTCAGGGCGTCCGGCGAGGGGTAGAGCAGATAGGCGTACGCGCGCTCGCGGCTGCGGCCGACCCGCCCGCGGATCTGGTAGGCCTGGGCGAGGCCAAGCTGGTCGGCGCGCTCGACGATCAGCGTGTTGGCGCTCGGGATGTCGAGCCCGGACTCGATGATCGTCGTCGCGACCAGGCAGTCGTGCTCGCCGCGGACGAACGACAGCATCGTGGCCTCCAGCTCCAGCTCGTCCATCTGCCCGTGCGCCTCGGCGAACCTGACGCCCGGGCACTGGGCGCGCAGCCCCTCGGCGGTCTCGTGAATCGTGTCTATCCGGTTGTGTAGGAAGAAGGCCTGGCCGCCCCGCTCCACTTCGCGGCGAATGGCGCGGCCGACGAGCTCCGCGTCATAGGGCCCGACGTAAGTGCGAACGGGCCGGCGCCCCTCCGGTGGAGTCTCGATGACCGAGATGTCGCGCAGGCCTGCCAGGGACATCTGGAGCGTGCGCGGTATCGGGGTCGCCGACAGGGACAGGACGTCCACCTTCAGCTTCAGCTGGCGCAGCAGCTCCTTCTGCTTGACGCCGAAGCGCTGCTCCTCGTCGACGATCATCAGGCCCAAGTCCTTTCCGCGCACGTCGCGCGAGAGCAGGCGATGGGTGCCGATCAGGACGTCCACCTTGCCCTGCGAGAAGCGCTCGAGGATCTCGCGCACCTCGGCGGGCCTGCGCAGTCGCGAGACCATCTCGACCGTGAAGGCGGTGTCGGCGAACCGCTCCCTGAAGGTGCCCGCGTGCTGCTGGGCGAGGATCGTGGTCGGGACGAGCATCATCACCTGCTTGCCGTCCACCGCGGCCTTGTGGGCCGCTCGCATCGCGACCTCGGTCTTGCCGTACCCGACGTCCCCGCAGATCAGCCGGTCCATCGGGCGCGCACCCTCCATGTCGGCCTTGACCGCGTCGATCGCCTCGAGCTGGTCGGCCGTTTCGCGATAGGGGAAGGAGGCCTCGAAGCCGAGCTGCCACTCCCCGTCCGGCGAGAAGATGTGGCCCTTGCGGACCTGCCGCTCGGCGTAGAGGTTCAGCAGCTCGCCGGCCATCTCCTGGGCCGCCCGGCGCGCCCGCGCCTTCATGTTCGTCCAACGCTTGCCACCGAGCGCGCTCAGCGCCGCCTCGGATCCGTCGGCCCCCACGTAGCGGCTGATCTTCGCCAGCTGGTCAGTAGGGGCGAAGACCCGGTCGCCCCCCTTGTACTCCAGCTCCAGGTAATCGCGGGTGACGCCTGCGAGCGTCTTCGTGTCGAAGCCCGAGAAGCGGGCGACGCCGTGATCCTCGTGGACGACGAGGTCACCCACGCGAAGCTCGACGGCGGCCGCCAGGCGCCGTCCCTGGGACCCGGGGGTGGCGGTCCCGGCCCGGCGCCGGTGAACGAGCCGCGAATACGGGACCACCGCAAGCTTCAGCTCCGGCGCCAGGAACCCTTCGCGCAGATGGGCCTCGGCGAAGTTGACGCCGGCCTCCGAGGGCGCCTCGCCGCGCAGCGGCGGCGCGTCCAGGCGGGCCAGGTTGTAGCGGGCGCGTTCGGCCTCGCCGCCGCGCTCGAAGGCGACCACCGTGCGGTACCCGGAGCGGACGAGCTTCTCCAGCTCGGCCTCTGCCTCGGCGGGAGTCCGGAACGGAAACTCGGCGCGCTGTGCGCGCAGCGAGTGCTCGCGATCGGCGTCGGTGCCGCTCAGCCGCAGCCCGGCCCGGCCCTGGAGGCGCTCGTCGACCTCGACGTAGAGGCGCCTGGCGTCCTCGTCGTGCATCGCGGCGGTGACGTCCTCCCAATGGTCGCGTAGGGCACCGGGGATCTCCTCGAGCTGTGCGATCGCCACGAACGCGTCATCGCCGACCAGGTCCAGGGGCGCGCGGAAGCGCTCGATCGGGATCAGCTCGGCCAGGTCGGGGCGCTCGGAGTCCTGCTCGGCAGGCCCCTCGCCGTCTGCGTCGGCCCCAGTGCCGCCGTTCGAGGCGACGGCGGGCAGCAGGTCCGCGAGCTCCCGGTGCTCGGCTCCCAGCTCAGCCGCGGGCGCCAGCTCGACGCGCTCGGCGTCACCCAGGGAGCGCTGGGTGAAGGTCGAGAACCACCGCATGCTCTCGATCTCGTCCCCGAACAGCTCGATCCGCACGGCCCGCTCCGAGGTCGCCGGAAAGGCGTCCATGATGTCCCCCCGGATCGCGAACTGCCCGCGCTCCTCCACCTGCTCGGCGCGCTCGTAGCCGGCCTCGGCGAGCAGCCCCGCCACGTCACCCAGGTCCACCGACTCTCCCGCGTGGAGAGTCAGGCCCTCGGGGCGCAGCTCGGGGTCGGGTACGGCCTCGGCCAGGGCGACGGCGCCGGCGACGACGACGGGCGGCGGGCCGGTGCCGTCCTCTCCCGCTCCCGCCAGAGCGTCGATGGCGGCCAGGCGCAGCCCGGCGAGATGCGGAGGCGGGGCGACGTGGGACAGGTAGCCCGTGCCGCGGGAGGGATACAGGTGCACGGGTCTGGGGGCCACGAAGGCCTGCAGGTCTGATGCGAGGTCGCGGGCGGAGCGGTCATCGGCGGTGACGACGAGCGCCGGCCGGTCCGCGGGCCCGTCGGGGTGCTCGAGCACCGCGGCGAGCAGATACGGCCGCACCGGGGAGGAGGCGTAGACCTCGACCGGCTCGTCGCCGGACAGGCCGGAGACCAAGGCTCCCAGCGGGGCGTGGGCGTGGGCGATCTCGAGCAGGGATCTCAGGGGCATCGGCACTCGCCGGGCAGACGCCGCGGCCGGATCGTGCGATCCGGTCCGCGCGGCGCCGAAGCACCGGCTCGATCGATCCTAGCTGGGTGCCTCAGAGGCCCGGCCAGGGTAGGAACCAGGCTGGAGGGCGTCCGCGACCGCTTCATGCGGTCGTGAAACTGCTCGGCGGCGCCTACCTCGTCTGGCTGGGCGTTCAGGCCTGGCGCGCCTCGATGCGGGAGGGCGGACCCGGCGCGGTGGACGACAGCGAGGCCGGCTGGATGCTCGGTCCCGCGAGGCGCTCCACGGGCGGCCGACCTGTAGGCGTCGCTTGGCCGCTCTACTCGCGGTGCGGCAGACCCGGGCCCGTGCGCTCCCATTCGACCTGACCCCTGCCCTCCTCGGCGGAGCGGTCGACCACGCCGTCCCAGTCGAGCAGCATCCGCTTGACGCGCGACACCGACTCCGGCGGCAGGGCAGCCACCTCCGTGGCCAGCCCAAGAGCGGCGTCCTCGGTGCGGGCCGCCGGGGCGACCCGGTGGACCAGGCCCAGGCGCAGCGCCTCGTCGGCGCTCACGTTGCGCGAGGTGAGCAGCAGGTACTTCGCGGTCGAGAGGCCGCACAGGGTGACCAGGCGGGCCGGGCCCACCGGAACGCCGAGCTCCGCGCCCGGGAACTTCAGCCGCAGGTTGCCGCCGGCGACGCGCAGGTCGCATGCGACCGCGATCTCCGCCCCTCCCCCGACCACGGAGCCATGACAGGCCGCCACCGTCGGCTTCGGAAACGCGGTGAGCTGGTCGTAGACGTCGGCGAACAGCTGCATGCGCCGAACCTTGCCCTCGTCGTCCAGCTGCTCGCGGACGTCGGCGCCGGCCGACAGGCCCAGGTGGTCGTTGGAGGAGACGACGAGCACCCGCACGGCGTCGTCCTCGCGGGCGGCGGCTAGGTGGGCCAGCATCTCATCGAGCATCGAGGTGTTGATCGCGTTGCGGGCCTTCTCCCGCTCCAGCCGGAGCAGTGCCACTCCTACCTCATCCACGGCGTAGCTGGTCAAGTTCTCGGGCTTGGTCACCCTCGCTCCATCTCCCTCTGGCCCTCCCCCTCGGGCGGCTCGGCCGTGATCCGCTCGATCAGGGCCTCGGCCTCGTCGGCGGCTCCCCCGACCAGCGCCGCGACCTCCTCGCGCGGCTCGCTGAAGCGGCCGAGCACATGGGCGGAGACGATCTGGGGGTCCGTGGTGTCCGGGCGCCCCACCCCCGCCCGGACTCGCCAGAACCCGGGTCCGCCCAGGCCGCGGCCCAGGCTCTTCAGCCCGTTGTGGCCCGCCAGTCCTCCGCCCAGCCTGCTGCGCACCTCCCCGAAGGGCAGATCGATCTCGTCGTGCAACACCACGATCCGCTCCGGCGGGACCCCCAGCGCTCCGCGGGCCGGCCCTGCCGAGTCCCCGCTCTCGTTCATGTAGGTCTGGGGCAGCAGCACGGCGACCCTGGGTCCACCGGGGCCGGTGCGGCCCTGTGCGATCAGGCCGCGGAAGCGCTCGCGCGCGCGAGGCAGCTGCCAGCGCCGGGTGAGCTCGGCGGCGATCTCGAAGCCGACGTTGTGCCGTGTGCCGGCGTAGCGGTCGCCGGGGTTGCCCAGGCCGATCACGAGGACGTCGGCCCGCCCGCCGGAACCACCCTGCTGCCGGTCCCGCCGCTCGCGGCGGCGGCCGAACAGCGCCAGCGGCTAGCTCTCCCCGCCGGAGTCGCCGCCGCCATCGCCGGAATCTCCGCCCTCCGGAACCTCGTCGCCCTCGGCGGGCTCCTCGCCCTCGGGGGCCTCGATTGGCTCGCCGTCCTCGCCGACCAGCTCGGCCTCCTCCTCCAGCTCGGGCTCGGGCTCCTCCTCGACGCGCGGGGGGCTGAGAGTCGCGATCGTGATCTCCTCGGGGTCGTCGACCACGAACGCGGTGTCGTCGGGGGGCGTCACGGTCGCGAGGCTGATCGTGTCGTTGATCGCCATCTCGGACACGTCCACCGTGATCCGCTCGGGGATGTCGGTGGGTAGGGCCTCGACGGTGATCTCGCGGGTGACGTGCTCCAGCACGCCGCCCTCGCGCACGCCGGGGGCCTGCTCGGTTCCCTCCAGCTCGATCGCGACCTCGGACTGAATCTTCTCGTCCAGGCGCACCTCGAGGAAGTCGAGGTGCAGGACGTCGCCGCGGAGCGGGTGGTGCTGCTGCTCCTTGATCACGACCGGCATGGCGTCGGTTCCGTCGATCTTCAGGTCGAGCAGCGCGTGGTCCTCGCTGAGGAGGGAGCGGAGGTCGCGCTCGGACACCTGGAAGGCACGCGCCTCTCCGCCGTGTCCGTACACGACCCCGGGCACCACCCCTTCGCGACGCAGGCGGCGCGTGGCGCGCGAACCGAACTGCTCGCGGGCGGTGACTGTGAGTGTCGGGCGGTCTGATGCCATGGTGGTTGCCCGGCCGGCGGCCGAGGTAGCCGATCTGGGAAGGTGCGTAGCGGGCCAGGATAGAAAATGTGAGGACCCAATGAGCCCCGAGGGCGATGACAAACGAGACGGCGAGCGCCGGGGTATCCAGGTTCCCTGGATGAAGAAGCGCGAGGAAGGCGCTCCACCGCCCGCGTCCGACGCTGCCGAGCCCGATTCCGAGATCCCGGATGAGCCCCCGGAGGTGGCCGGCGAAGCGCCTCCGCCGGGGTCCTCCCCCGGCGAGGAGCATCCGGCGGGGGAGGACGCAGGCCGCGACGAGGCTGGGACCATTCCGTCCAGCAGGCTGGGGCGCTCGGCCAGGCTCGGGGCTGCGATCGGGGGCCAGGCCACGAAGTACGCCGGCACGGCCGCGGCGAACCTGGCGCGTTCCGAGGAGAAGGCCCAGGAGCGGACGGAGACGCGGCACCTGGAGGCCGCGCTGAAGATGGTCTCGGTGCTGGGCGAGATGAAGGGGGCCGCGATGAAGATCGGCCAGATGGCCTCGTTCATCGACATCGACTTCCTGCCACCCGAGTACCGGGAGATCTACCAGGAGGAGCTGGCCAGGCTGCGCTCGCAGGCCCCCGCCATGCCATGGGAGAAGGTGCGAGAGATCCTGGTGGAGGAGTACGACGGCAAGGCCCCCGAGAACGTGTTCGCCGAGATCGAGCGCGAGGCGTTCGCGGCAGCCTCGATCGGGCAGGTCCACCGCGCGACCCTCCACGACGGCAGCGTCGCCGCGGTCAAGGTGCAGTACCCCGGGATCGCCGAGGCGCTGGAGTCCGACCTGGCGAACGCCGGGATCATCGTGAGGGTCGCGAAAGCGCTCGCCCCGGGGCTGGACGCGAAGGCGGTCGCGGGCGAGCTCCGCGAGCGTGTACTCGAGGAGCTGGACTACGAGTACGAGGCCCAGAACCAGAGGGCGTTCGCGCGCGCCTACGACGGCCATCCCTTCATCCACGTTCCCAAGGTCCATTCCCGGCTCTCGCGCCGCCGTGTCCTGGTCAGCGAGTACGTCGATGGCCTGCCCTTCGAGCAGGTCAAGGAGCTGCCCCAGGAGGAGCGGGACATCTTCGGGGAGATCGTCTTCCGCTTCTGTTTCGGGTCGATCTACCACCTGCAGCACTTCAACGCCGACACCCACCCGGGGAACTACCTTCTGATGGACGACGGCCGGGTCGCCTTCCTCGACTTCGGCATGACGAAGCGGCTCGCGCCCGAGCAGATCATGATGGAGCAGCGGGCGCTGGATGCCGCCTTTCGCGACGACCCTGGCACGCTGCGCGAGGCGCTCGACGAAATCGGGTTCCTGCACGATCCCGAGGCGATCGACGCAGAGCGGCTGATGGAGCACGTCAAGTTCGTCGGCGGCTGGTACATGGAGGACGTCGAGCTCGAGATCACCTCCGAGCGGGTCATGAAGATGATCGAGGTGACGTCCGACCCGCGCTCGGACTTCTATGACCTCGTGCGCAAGGAGGCGGTGCCGGCCGACGAGCTGATGGGGCGGCGGATGGAGACGGGCTTGCTGGCCGTGCTCGCGCAGTTGCGGGCGACCGCCAACTGGCACCTGATCATGCGCGAGTGGGTCTACGGGGACCCCGCCTCAACGGTGCTCGGCGAGGCGGACTGGCGCTACTTCGAGCAGCGTGGCACCTCGCAGACTCCGGGCCTGGCCGACCGCAGCCGCTCCGGCTAGTCCTTCTCGGCCTTGACGCCGTCCTTGCCGGCTTCCTCGCTCTCGGCGTCGGCGCTACCCCTGTCGGCCTCGGTGTTCCGTCCCTTGGGCTCGGCGTTGACGGCCTCGGGCTCGGCGTCGCCCTCGCCGGACGGGCCGACGTCCTCCTCCTGGGCCGGCTCCGAAGCGTCACCCTGCGCGATCCGCTCCGCCTGCGCGAACAGCCGCGGGTCGTTGGTGCAGACGCCGTCGACGCCCATCTGAAGCAGCTCCGTCATGCGGCCCAGGTCATCCACCGTCCAGGCGATCAGCTCGACCCCCGCGTCGTTCGCGGCACGGACCAGGCGCGGCGTGGCGATGGGGTGATAGACCCAGACGGCGTCCACGTCGAGGTCGGGTGCCCTGCGGGCGAGATGCCTGGGGAACCGCCTGCGCAGGGCGGCGACGCCCGCGGCCACGCCGGGCGACGCCCAGCGGCTGCGGGTCCAGTCCCGGCGGGTCTTGGGGAACGTCCACCCCAGCCGCATGTCGGGCTCGAGCTGGCGCAGCTTGGTCAGGCTCGAAATCTCCATCGTCGAAACCATCGCGCGCTCGATCATCCCGTGGCCGGCCAGGGCGCCGGCGAGCTCGGCCTCGCGGCCGGGGAGCTTCAGGTCGCAGTCGACCTCGACCTCGTCCAGGGGAGGCTCGAGGAACGCGGTCAGCGCCTCGGACAGGGTCAGGGGCTTGCGCGCCAGGGCGTCGCGCTGGTCGTGGGCCACCACCAGGCGGCCCTCGCGGTCGCGCAGGACGTCGAGCTCGATCATGTCGACACCGGCGTCCACGGCGGCCTCGAAGCTCGCAAGGGTGTTGCCCTCGGCGATCGCGTCGGCGCCCTTGTGACCCACACGCCGGTAGGCGGGGGCCTCCGGGTGCGGGGACTTCTGCCCTGGGGCCTCCTGTTCCTGCTCTTCCTCGGTCGTTTCGGCCATCGAGAATCAGGCTACGCAAATTTGGGTGGGCTCGAGTAACGGACGCAAATGGCCGCGCGAACCGGCTCTGTTGTTAGGTTGCGGTGAGATTGGTCCCCGGGGAATACTGAATGGGACGCAAGCTGACATCGCTGGTCTGCGCCGTCGCGCTCGCGGCCGCCGCCGGCTGCGGGGAAACCGACGAGGAGCAGGCGCGCGAAGTCGCCCAGGATTACGTCGAGGCGAGCAATGCGCGGAACTTCCAAGCCGTGTGCGACCTCTACTCCGAGCAGTTCATCGAGGAGCTGGAGGCGACCGATTGCCCCGCGTTCGTGAAGGAGAACAGCTCGGGCGCCGATAGTGAGTTATCGCTGGTGGACGTCAGGGTCAGCGACGAGACCGCGACCGCCGACATCGACGTCGTCAGCGAGGGCGGCGGACCTATTCGCGTCGGCCTGCGCCTGGAGCGCAACCCTGACGACGAGTGGGAGATCGTGGGCCTCCAGTAGCCCGGCGACCCCGCGACAGGGTTGCCACGTGGCCGGCGCCGTAACCCCGTATTCCCGCAGGGCGAAGCCCGAGGAGATGCGGGTCGTCAGAACAGCTGATTTTCTCCAGCGAAGATCTCGGATACCGAGTCGTCGGTGAAGATGCGCCGGATCGAGTCAGCCAGGGTCTGGGCGGCCGAGATCATCTGGATGTTGTCCGGCGCCCCCGGGCGCAGGGGCATGGTGTCGGTGACGACGATCCGCTCGATCTGGGAGTTCTCGAAGGCGAGGCGCTCGTAGGCGGGGCCGGAGAAGACGCCGTGGGTGGCGACCGCAATCACGCGCGCGGCTCCCTCCTCCAGGACCGTCTTGGCGGCGGCGCAGAGTGTGCCGGCCGTGTCGATCATGTCGTCCACCAGGACGGCGGTCTTGCCAGAGACGTCGCCGACCACGTAGCCGATCTCGGCGACCTGCTGGGCGGGCCGCTCCTTCTCCATGACGGCCCAGGTGCAGCCGACGCGGCGTGCGAAGTTGCGGGCGGTCTTCACGCGGCCGGCGTCCGGGGAGACGATCACGGGCTCCTCGTCGAACTGGAGGTCGGCGACGTACTGCGTCAGCATCGGCATCGCCGTCATGTGGTCCAGCGGGACGTGGAAGAAGCCCTGGACCTGGCCCGCGTGAAGGTCCATGGTGAGGACTCGGTCGACGCCCACGGACTCCAGAGCCTTGGCGACGATCCGGGCCGTGATCGGCTCACGGGGCGCGGACTTCTTGTCCTGGCGGGCGTAGCCGTACCAGGGCATGACGGCGATGATCCGGTGCGCCGAGGCGCCCTGCGCCGCGTCGATCATCGTCAGGAGCTCCATGAGCGCGTCGTTTGGGGTCATCCCCGCCTGCTCGTTGGCCGCAGTGGACTGGACCAGGAACACGTCGGCTCCGCGGATCGAGGACTCGTATCGGCAGTAGACCTCGCCGTTGGAGAACGTCTTCAGCGTGACCTCCCCCATGTCCACGTCGAGGTGGCGCGAGATGTTGGCCGCCAGGTCCATCGAAGCGCGGCCTCCGAAGACCATGAGGCGCTTCGTGTAGTCCTGGGTGATCGCGCTGATCGCCTGCGGTCGCTCTTCGATCGTGCTCACGAGCCTTCTCCGTCTCGTTCGGACTCCTTAGCCTTCCGCTCGGCGAAGCCCTCGACGTTCCGCTGCTCCGTCCTGCTGATGCCGAGGGCGCCGGACGGCACGTCTTCGGTTATCACCGAGCCGGCACCAGTGTATGCGCCGTCGCCGACCTCTACCGGCGCAACCAGTGCAGTGTCGACCCCGAGGCGAGCGTCACGGCCCACCTTCGTCCGGTGTTTGCGGAATCCGTCGTAGTTGGCGGTGATGGTTCCCGCACCGAGGTTGGAGCCCGCCCCGATCTCGGTGTCGCCGACGTAGGAGAGGTGCGGGACCTTTGCCCCCTCGCCGATTGACGAGTTCTTGATCTCGACGAACGCGCCGGCCTTCGAGTCCTGCCCGAGCTCCGCATCAGGACGCAGGTAGGCGAACGGGCCCACCTGCGCGCCGTCGGCGACCTGGCACTGGGTCAGGTAGGAGTGCGGGACCGTGACGCGCTCGCCCAGGCGCGAGTCGATGGCTGTCGTCATCGGGCCGAGGACCGATCCAGCGCCCACCGAGGTGGCTCCGCGCAGCGTGGTGCCGGGGGCGATGGTCACGTCGGAGGCGAGCGTGACGTCAGCGTCGATCCAGGTCGAGCCGGGATCGAGGATCGTGACGCCGGCGCGCATGTGCCCCTCGAGGATGCGCCGCCGCGCCTCCTCGGTCGCAACCGCAAGGTCGACGCGGTCGTTGACGCCCAGGTTCACGCCGGGGTCCGGGGAGCGGTAGGCCGCGATCTGCATGCCGCCCTCGCGGATGAGGGGAAGGACGTCGCCGAGGTAGTACTCGCACTGCGCGTTGTCGTTGCTGAGCCGCCCCAGGGCCTCGGACAGGGGCGCGGCCGCGAAGACGTAGGTGCCGGTGTTGATCTCCTTGATCTGGAGCTCCTCGAGGGTCGCGTCACCCGGCTCCTTGGCCTCGACGATCTTCTCGACCGCGCCATCGGTCCCGCGCACGATCCGGCCATAGGTGCCGGGGTTCTCGAGCTCGGTGGTCATCACGGTCACGCCCGCACCGGACTCTGCGTGCGTCTCGAGCAGCTCCGCGATGATCTGCGCGGAGACCAGGGGGTGGTCCCCCGACAGGACCAAAATGGTCTCGCCCGCGGAAATCACCTCCCGGGCTGCCCGCAGCGCCCCGCCCGTGCCGTCGGCCTCGGGCTGGACGACCGTCTCGGCGCCTTCCGGCAGTGCGGGGGAGAGGTCGCGGTCGGGCGAGACGATCACGCAGACGCGGTCGGCGCCGGCCTCCATGGCGGCGACGATGGGCCAGGCGACCATCGGCCGCCCGCAGACCTCGTGCAGGACCTTGGGCACGGACGAATGCATCCGGGTGCCCTCGCCCGCGGCCATGATCAACGCGGTGGGAGCGCTCACCCCGAAAGCGTAAACGCGGGTCGCCGGAGGGGTGGTCGCGGCTATGCGTCGGATTGCGTGCCCGAGTCCTGCGCCCGGTACGTCGCGGTGACCAGTTCCACGATCGGCTGCGGGGCCTTTTCGGGCGAGCCGGCGTCGACCGGCGGCTCGGGGTCGTACTCGATACCGAGCTGGACCGCCTGGGCCGCCTCGTCTCCGAACTCGATCTGGATCAGGCGCAGCGCCATGTCGATGCCCGAGGAGACACCGGCGGCGGTCAGGATCTTGCCGTGCTCGACCACCCGACCGGGGACGGGCTTCGCCCCCAGCTCGCCAAGGAGATCCCGGGCGAGCCAATGCGTGGTCGCCGGCGCGCCGTCCAGCAGGCCAGCCGCCGCGAGCAACAGGCTGCCAGTGCAGACGGAGGTCGTGTACCTGGTGCCCTCGTGTACCGACCGGATCCAGTCGAGCAGCGGCTCATGCTCCAGGAGCGCCCGGGTACCGAAGCCGCCGGGGATGACCAGCACGTCCGGGCTCGGCACCTCCGTGAGCGAGGCGTCGGCGACCAGCGAGAGCGTGTCGGACTCGTTGCGGACGGGCCCACTTCGCTCGGCGACGAAGACCGACTCGGTCACCGGCAGGCTGTTCAGCACGTCGTGTGGCCCAGTGATGTCGAGCGCAGTGAAGCGGTCGTAGAGGAGGTAGGCGATCTGCATCGAGCTGGGGAGCCCGGAATCGAACCGGGATAGCGGCCACCAAAAGACCGTGTCTTGCCTTTAGACGACTCCCCAATGGGGGTTAGAAAG
Organism: Solirubrobacterales bacterium; assembly: GCA_021323175.1. Lineage (GTDB taxonomy): Bacteria > Actinomycetota > Thermoleophilia > Solirubrobacterales > 70-9 > VGBV01. The sequence continues at coordinate 20,911 of JAJTCK010000018.1, forward strand.
TCTAGGTCCGGATTCTCTCGGGACCGGCTAGCCGCGCGCGACCTTTCCCCCCTGGCTGCCGGGTTCACCCGCCGGGCCGATCGGCGATGCGATGCCGAGCACCCTCATGGCCTTCAGGCCCAGGCCCAGCTTCTCGCGGCCCTCCGTCGAACTGACATCGTGGCCGCACAGCTCCTTGGCGCGCTCCAGGCGGTAGCGCACGGTGTGGCGGTGAGTGAAGAGCTGTTGCGCGGTGGCGGCGACGTTGCCGTCGTGGTCCAGATAGGCCTCGACGGTCTTCACCAGAGCGGTCTCGTACTGGTCGTCGTAGGCGACCAGCGGCTCCACCGTCTCCGAGTAGAACCGCTCCAGCTCGGCCGGGTCCTCGCTCATCGCGGGCAGGAGCAGGCGGTACGCGCCCGTGTCCTCGAAGGCCAGCTGACGCACTCCCTCGGCCTCCCCCACGTTCGCTGCGAGCCGCGCCTCCTGGCCGGCGCGATACAGATCGACCGGGTCCGAGGCGACGCGGCTCCGCGCGACCATCACGGCGAACCCCCCGAGCTCTTGATCCAGCTCCCCGGCCAGCGCCGAGGCGCCGCGGGCGAGCCGCTCGTCCTCCTCGGTCGGCACGATCGCGATGATCTCGGCACCCTCCCCGGGATGCTCGCCCGAGGCCGCCAGAGCCCCCGTGCTCACGGCGCGCACCGCGCGGAGCGCGATCGTCATCACCCGCGCCCGCCAGTCCCCGCTCTGGGCGGAGTGCGGCACGGCGCGCGCGATCAGGATCCCCGCCCCGCTCGAGAAGTCCGCACCCAGCTCAGCGGCCCTTGCGGCGATGTCGCCGCGGTCGGTCACATCGCGCGCCAGCAGCGCCCGGACGAAGTCTCCCGCAGCCTCCTCGCTCGCCCATTCCGGAGAGCGAGACCGCTCCAGCTCCAGGCCGAGCAGCGTCGTCACCATTCCCATCAGCATCGGCTCGGCCTCGGCGTCGGCGATCGGGCGCCAGCGCATTTCGCCGACCGGGTTGTCAGCGACCCGCAGCTCCACTCGGTTCACCGCGTCCCCTCCCGAAAGCAGCTTCCGCTCCTCGTCCGGCGAGGCCGCGGCGACGGCGAGTACGGCGCTCGCGCGGTCGATCAGCGCCACGCTCGCGCTCAGCACCGCCGAGGCGGCCCGCGCCACCGAAGGCAGGCCGGCGCCCGACTGGATCGCAGCCGTCAGGGATTCGATCGAGGCGTCGTCGGCCTTCGCGCGGGCGCGCGGCTTGTCCTTGGCGGCCATCGCGTCATTGTGGCGAACGTCCTGCGATCGGCCGGGTCAGGCGTGCCGCGCAGCAGATACCCGGTCGCCGCCGCGCGGGCTAGAGGAACCCGCTGATCTCGTCCCAGTTGTAGAAGACGACCGCGCCCACGATCAGCCCCGCGATCACCAGCGCGGCCAGCACGAACAGGGACAGGAAGCCGGCGGCGAACTTCTCCCAGACGCGCCCGTAGGAGCTGAGCGCCGGCACCAGGATCAGTCCGACGAACGCGGCGAGGGACACCAGGGCGGCGGCCCCGAACAGGTAGTACTCACTGCCGAGCGCCAGCAGGGGCGTCATCGCCGCTCCGAGTAGACCGCTCATCAGGCAGCGGATTGTTCCTGAAATGTGTCACGAGCAGCGCGATGGCGGCGGCCACGGAGAACGCGGACAGCCCGAGCGCCCACCCCGACGTCACATCGCTCAGCCAGTTGACCCGCAGGTATACGCGCGTCAGACCAACCAGGAGCGTGAGCGCAGCCCCCGCCGCGATCAACAGCCCCCTGCGGGCGATGCTGGGGTCGATGCGGAGCGCGAGCGTGGTCGCCAGCCATGTGTAGATCGTGGCGTAGGCGGCGTGCCCGCTGGGGAACGAGTGCCCGTCGGTATCGAGCAGGCCGCCCGGCGGACGCGGCCTGGCGACCCAGTCCTTGATGGCGTCGTTCATCACCAAAATCGTCGCCACTCCGGCCACCAGTACGGCGAGTTCCGGCCAGCGATGCTCACGCGCCAGCACCGCGGCGGCGACCAGGGCGATGCCCCCGACCACCCAGAACGAGCCGAGCACCGTCACCAGCTGCGCGATCTCCTCCAGCGATCCGGCCCGCAGCTCGTCGGCCAGGTCGAATGCCACGGTGTCCCCCGCGGTCGGCCCCGGATCCCCCGCCACGATCGACCAGTAGGACACGAGCACGAACAGGCCGACGCTGAGCACCGCCATCAGCGTCGTGAGCTCCAGCCCAAGGCCGCCCGGCGTGACCCGCTCCCACACGAACCGCGCCTGGGGGCGCAGCCGGCGCGCAAGCGTCAGCACCGGCCGCAACCACGGCCTGCGCTCCATCTCGGCCGCGAGCCGGTCTCGGTTCTCCGGTTCGCGCAGGTAGCGGACCGAGACGACCACGCCCACCACGAACCCCACGAAGACGCCGAACCAGATCAGCCCCCGGCTGACGATGTCCGCGACCGTGTCGAGGCTCTGCGAGGCGAAGTAGCCGATCAGGATGAACGTTGCCGCCCAGAGACCTGTCCCCAGCACGCTGTAGGGCCAGAACGCGCGGTAGCCCATCTTCGAGGTCCCGGCGATGAACGGGGCAAGAGCGCGGACCAGCCCGATGAACCGCCCGATCACGATCGTCTTGCCCCCGTGCCGCCCGAAGTACTCCTCGACCTGGTGTAACCGGTCCTCAGTGATCCTCACCTTCTCCCCGTGGCGGATCAGGAACCCACGGCCAAGCCGGGCGCCCAGCAAGAAGCTGACGGAATCCCCCAGGAAGGCCGACATCCAGGTGATCGCGAGGATCAGGGGCAGCGAGATATCCCCCTGGCCGGCGACCGCCCCGCCCAGCAGCACCGTGAACTCCCCCGGGGCGACCAGACCCACGAACGCCCCGGTCTCCAGGAACGCCAGGATCGCCACCAGCAGGTATGTCCACTTGCCCAGGCCCTCGGAAAGGTCCTCGATGATCGTCTCGAAGTTGAATTCCGGCAGCTCGTCGCGGAACACCAGGAACAGGACGACCGCCGCCGCCACGACTCCCCGCAGGATCCACTTGCGGCTCACGCCCGCCTCAGCTCTCAGCGCCGCCAGGGCCGATGTGCGTCCCGGGAGAGAGCGGCTCCGTCGCGATCGCGCTCGAAAAGGCTTCTGACAGCTCATCCACCGCGGCATCGGCTGCGGCCCGGCCACCGAACAGCCCGAACGCCGTCGGTCCCGAGCCGGTGACCATCGCCACCTCCGCCCCGGCGCCGCTCAGCGCCGTCAGGGCCTGCTCGATCTCGGGACGCAGCGAGATGGCCGCCTCCTGCAGGTCGTTCACCAGGTGCTCGGGATAGGACAGCGGAGACGCGCCCTCCAGAACCGCATCCCGCAGCTTCCGGCGAATCGACTCCAGCTCCGCGTCACCCCTCGGACTTCCGAGCCGATCCGCCTCGGCATACACATCGGCCGTCGTCAGCCCCATCGTCTGGGGGATCAGGACCACGGCGTGCTCTGCGGGCGGCGCGATCGGCTCGACTACCTCTCCAGCACCCGAGACCAGACAGGGCCGGGGCTGCAGCTGCGACGGGACATCCGCCCCCACCGACGCCGCGATCGCCCGCAGGCCGTCCAGCTGCCCCCGCGCCAGACGGAGCACCGCGGCGGCGTCAGCGCTGCCCCCACCCAGCCCGGCCGCGACGGGGATCTGCTTCTCGATCTCCACCCGCAGCGGCGGCGACTTCCAGTCCGCCTCCCGCATGGCGTCCAGTCCCTTCTCCACCAAGTTCGGGCCGCCGACCTGGGCGCAGACGACCTCGTCGGCGCTCCCCGACGCCGGAGAGACCCGCAGCTCGTCGGCCAGCGCAAGCGGCTCGAAGATCGACGCCAGCTCGTGCAGACCGTCGTCCCGGGTCGGGCCGACGTACAGGCACAGGTTGAGCTTCGCGGGCGCCTTCAGCACCACGGGCCCGGCGCTCACTCTCGCCTATCCTGCGCGGTGGCGGCGCCGTCTCGCTCCAGCGCTTCCCACAGCGCCGCGAACTGGGACGGCTCCAGGGCCTCGGCCCGAGCGTCCTCGGCGATTCCCAGGCCCGACAGCGCGCGCCGGACCGCCTCGATGCGGCCCGGCCGGGCCAGCTCCAGCGATCGCGCCAGGGCCTTGCGGCGATGCCCGAAGGACTCCCGCACCAGCTCGCGCAGCCCCGGGCGCGCTCCGGGTCCCGTGCGCACCATTCGCACGAGAGCAGATTCCACCTTGGGCCTGGGCGTGAACACGGCCGCATCCACCGTCCGCTCCAGCTCGACCTCGCAGGCGAGCTGGGCCAGCACGCTCGGCGAGCCGTACTCCCGCGTCCCGGGACTGGCGCGCAGCCGCTCCGCGATCTCGCGCTGAACCATCACGAACCAGGACCGGACCGAGGGCAGCTCGGCGATCGTCCGGAGCAGCACCGGTGTCGCCACCGAGTACGGGAGGTTCGAGACCATCGTCGTGGGCGCCGGGTCCAGCCCTTCCAGATCCACCCGCATGGCGTCCCCCCACACCACCTCCACGTTGCCAAGCCCCTGCGCCAGCGAGCTCAGGTCCTCCCGGAGGCGCACGTCCATCTCCACCACCCAGACCCTGGAGACAGCGGGTGCGAGCCGCTCGGTCAGCGAGCCGGCGCCGCCTCCGACTTCGAGCGCGACGTCGTCGGGGCGTAGATCCGCCTCGCGCACGATCGCGTCGAGCAGGTTCGGGTCCGCCAGGAAGTTCTGTCCCAGGCGCCGCTGTCTGGCGCTCGCGCGCGGCCGCCCGCGGTCCACGCCCCTGAGTCTAGGGAGGCCTACCAGCCGAATACCCGCGCCCCGTTGGCCTCGACGGTCCGTTCGAGCTCGGCGTACGGGAGTCCCCTGACCTCCGCCAGCCGCTCGGCCGTGGCCACCACGTGAGCCGGCTGGTTCGGACGTCCCCTCACCGGCTGCGGCGCCAGATAGGGCGAGTCCGTCTCGACCAGGACCCGGTCCTCAGGGACGACCTCAGCCGCTCCCCGGATCCCTTCCGCCTTCGGATAAGTCAGGTTGCCCGCGAAGGAGCAGTACCAGCCCGACTCCGCTGCTCGCTCGGCCCAGCGCGGGGAGGCAGAGAAGCAGTGCAGGATCACGTCGAGGCCCTCGGCCTCGCGCTTCAGCGTCGCGAACGCCTCGTCCACGGCGTCCTCCGATCCCTCGCGGTCACGCAGGTGGATTACGAGGGGTTTCCCGGCCGCGGCCGCCACCCGGATCTGCCCTGCGAACGCCCGCCTCTGGTCCTCGATCGGCGCGCCCTCCCGGTACAGGTCCAATCCGGTCTCGCCGACTGCCACGACCTCGTCCGACGCGGCCAGCCGCGCAAGCTCCTCCTCGTCGCGGACCCCGAATCCCCCCGCCGAATTCGGGTGCCGGCCCACGCAGGCGAAGACCTCGTCGTGCTCACGCGCGAGCGCGATCGCCGCGCGGTTCGAATCGGGACCCAGCCCCACGGTCAGGATCTTCCGAACACCCGACTCACGGGCGGCCGCGACCAGCTCGACCGGCGCCGGCTCGCACAGCTCCAGGTGGGAGTGTGAGTCGATCAAGCCGAGCCCCGGCGCGGCTAAGGGGCTACTTCTTGAATCTGTAGGTCCGCTTGTCGGTGTCCGATTCGCCCGTGCCGATATCCGTGGCCCGGACGGTCGTCTTCAGGCGGACGGCCCCGATGTCGGCCTTCATCGCGTTGCGCAGTGGCTTGTTCGGCTCGACCGAGGCGGCGATCACCTCACCCGCGGCGAATGCGCCGGTGTTGATCAGCGCGGGCGGATCCGGCCCCTTGACCTGCAGCTTCGAGGTGACCGTGACCTGGCAGTCGACAGCGCAGACGAACCGGTAGATGATCCTCTTCTTGGGCCGCAGCTTGCCCTTGGTCAGGTAGCGGACGAGATCCTCGGCCGAGGTGCCGGCCTGGGGCTCGCCGGCGCCCGCCGGGGCCGCGAAGGCCAGCACGGCGGCGGCCGTCAGGCCTGCGATCAGCTTCTTCCCCCGCATCGGTCCGGCAACTTTACTTGCTCTGCTTCCACGGAGCCTTTCACCAGTTCGGCGAGACCTCCGAGACGGAGGACCTACTGCGCCTTCTGGAGCTTGGGGAACAGCGGGTCCAGCTCAGCCAAGATCTGGCCGCCGCCCCTGGAGCCGAATTCCGGCAGCCCCCTGTCCGGCTCCGCCAGCGCGTCGAGCAGTCTGCCCGTCGTGTCCGGCATGTAGGCGTGCAGCAGCAGCGTCGTCACCCGCAGGCCTTCGGCGAGGCCGTAGAGGACCGAGTCGAGCCGCTCGGAGTCGGTCTCGTCCTTGGCCAGTTTCCAGGGAGCCGTCTCCTCGACGTACTGGTTCAGGCGCCGGACCAGCTTCCAGATCTCGTCCAGGGCGTGGGTCAGCTCCGACTCGTCCAGCAGCCCCCGGACGCGCTCGACCACGCCCTCGAAGGCCGATGCCAGCTCGGCCTCCGGGTCCGCTGACGGCACCACGCCGTCCCGGTAGCGGCCGATCATCGAGAGCGACCGGTTGGCGAGGTTGCCGTACTCGTTCGCGAGCTCGGTCTCGTAGCGCGCCTCGAACCCCTGCGGCGAGATCTGCCCGTCCCGGCCGAAGGAGACCTCGCGAAAGCAGTAGTAGCGAAGGGCGTCGGCGCCGAACATCTCGATCACCTGGTCCGGGTCGAGGACGTTGCCGAGCGACTTCGACATCTTGTGCCCCTCCATCAGCAGGAAGCCGTGGATGAACATTCCCTTCGGCACCTCGATTCCCGCCGCCATCAGGAACGCAGGCCAGTACACCGCGTGAAACTTCAGGATGTCCTTGGCGAGGATGTGGAAGGCGGGCCAGAACAGCGGCGTCAGGTCCTCGCCGTCGCGCGCGTAGCTGAGCGCCGTGTAGTAGTTGAGGAGCGCGTCGAACCAGACGTAGATCACCTGGTCGGTGTCCCAGGGGACCGGCACCCCCCACTTCAGCCGCCGGCGCGAGAGCGAGACGTCCTGGAGCCCCTGGCGGACGAACGCCAGCGCCTCGTTGCGGCGAAACCCGGGCTCCACGAACGAGGGCCGCTCCGCGTACAGCTTCTCCAGCTCCTCCTGGAAGGCCGAGAGGCGAAAGAACCAGTTCTTCTCCTTCTCTCTCGTCAGCTCGATCTTGTGGATCGGGCAGCGGTTGCCGTCCTCGATCTCCGCCTCGGTCTTGAAGTCCGCGCAGCGCGGGCAATACCAGCCCTCGTACATCCCCTCGTAGACGTGCCCGTTGTCGTAGACGCGCTGGACTACCTCCTGGACGCGCCTCTGGTGGCCCTCGTCCGTCGTCCTGATGAAGAAGTCGTTCGAGGCGTTCACCTTCGCAGCCATCTCCTTGAACCTCGGCGCCAGGCGGTCCCCCAGCTCTCGCGGGGTAACCCCCTCCCGCTCCGCCTGCTGCGCAACCGGCTCCCCGAACTCGTCGGTGCCGGTCAGGAAGAAGACGTCCTCGCCCCGCTGGCGATGGTGGCGCGCCAGGATGTCCGCCGCGATTGTCGAGTAGGCGTGCCCCAGGTGAGGCTCGCCGTTCACGTAGTAGATCGGCGTGGTTACGTAGAAAGCCAAGGCAGCCTGAGCATACGGTTCACCCTTGCCGCGCCGCCCGCGTCATCACCCGTAACCCCGCCCGGCGAAGCCCAAGCAGGTGCGGGTCGATGTCAGTCAGACCAGCTTTTCCTGGCCCTTCGCAGCGGAGCGGCGCTTGCGCGGGATGCCCGCCGCCTCGTTCAGCGCCGCCTCGATCTCGGCCAGGATTGCGCGCTCCGAGCGCGAGGCGACGATCGGCTCGGTCATGCCCTCGACGTGCACGTAGGTGCGGCGGCCGTCGCCGCGGTCCTTGGGGTCAAGGGGGACCAGCGCGTAGATCAAATCCGCGCGAGCGAACCTGCCGTAGCCCAGCGAGACCAGCCGAGGCTCGCGCTTCGCAGCCATCGTGCCCCAAGTTACCGCGGCGGCCCGACGGCCGCGCGTTGTCAAGGCCCGCTAGCGGCGCGGCTCGCGGCCGGTCAGGCCCTTGTAGAGGTCGTTGGCGGGCACGCCGGTGAGGGCGCTGACCACGCTCGCCGCCGCCCTGGGCCTCGCGCCCGCCCGCACCAGGCCGCGCAGCGCGTCGATCGCAAACCCGATGTCGGCCGTGCCCGTCTCCCTGGCCGGGCCGATCACCACCACGATTTCTCCGCGCGTCCCGTCGCGAAAGCGGCGCGAGAGCTCGCCGAGCGTGCCGCGGGCGATCTCCTCGTGCAGCTTGGTGAGCTCACGACAGATCGCTGCGGGCCGGTCGGGGGCGAGCGTCGCCAGCGCGGAGAGCGACTCCGGTAGGCGGCGGGGCGATTCGAACGCGATGATCGTCTCGGGCGACTGAAGCACCCGCTCGAGCTCCCCAGCACGCCGCGGCAGGAAGCCTAGGAAGCGCCAGCGGTGCGTCGGCAGCCCCGAGGCGATCAGCGCGGCAGTCACCGACGACGGCCCCGGAAGTACCTCGATCTCGAGGTCCCGGTCGATGCAGGCCCGGATCAGCCGGTAGCCGGGATCGGAGATCCCGGGCGTTCCCGCATCCGAGACCAGGACGACCGAGTCCCCCCGCTCGATCACCTGCGCCAGCTCGCGGGCGCGCTCGGCCTCGTTCTGCTCGTGGTAGGAGACCAGCCGGGGAGCCGGCAACTCCAGCAGCTCCAGCAGCCGTCCTGTCCGGCGGGTGTCCTCGCAGGCGATCAGGTCGGCGTTGGCCAGCACGTCGCGGGCGCGCGCCGTCAGGTCGCCCAGGTTGCCGATGGGGGTAGGGCAGACGGTGAGCTTGCCGGGCATCGGGCCGAGGCTAGCCAGACCGGCGAGCGGGCGGCGGGCGAGGGCAGGCGCGCGCCGGGCGCGCTACCTGGTCACCGCACCGGACTCCTCCAGCGCCATCTCCGCGGCGCCGATCATGCCGGCGTCGGGGCCCATCTGGGCAGGACGCACCGGCGTCTCGTTCATCGGCTGGAGCGCCCGTTCGCGAAGCTCCCTGCGGGCGGGCTCGAGCAGCAGGTCGTCCGCCGCGATCACGCCGCCCCCGATCACGATCACGTCGGGGTTGAAGATGTTCGCCAGGCTCGAGAGGCCCACACCGAGACGAGTGCCGATCAGCGCCAGCACCTCGCGCGCCGGCCGTCCCCTCCCGCGCCAGCGCCGTGCCGGAAGCAAGGGACTCCAGGCACCCGTGGTTCGGGCAGCTGCCCTGGCACGGCGGCCCGTCCATGTCGATGACCATGTGCCCGGGCTCCGACGCGGCCCCTATCGAGCCACGGTAGAGCTGTCCGTCGATGATCACGCCGCCGCCAACGCCGGTCCCGATCGTGAGCATCACGGCGTTGGTCGCCCCCTTTGCGGCGCCGAACCGGTGCTCCGCCAGGGCGGCGACGTTGGCGTCGTTGTCCACGTAGACGTCCATGCCGGTGCGCTCGCGCAGCAGGTCGCGGATCGGAACATCGGAGATGTCCAGGTTCACCGCGTTGATCGCCACCCCCCGCTCACGGTCGATGGTGCAAGGGATACCGAGCCCGGCCGCAATCACGTCGGGCCTCGCGGTTCGCGCCTCCTCGATCTCCTCCACGATGGTCGCGATCACCGTGTCCTCGCTGGCGCCGGTGGTTCGCTCGCGGCTCACGTGATGGACCTTCTGGTCCGTGTCGACCACACCTGTGAGGAGCTTGGTCCCGCCCAGGTCGAGCCCGATCGCCTCGGGAGACGTCAACGGCGGCGGTGATCGGTCGTCGGCGGCATGCGCTAAGTATTGATATCCGATGTCCTCCGAGGGAGACGAACGGCCGCCCGAGCGGCCCGGGGACGACGACGCCCCCGAGCAGGACGGCCCCGAGGGGGAAACGCCCGACGGCGATTCCGAGGCGGAGGAGCCGCCCCCCGACGCCGAGCAGGAGCCCGAGCGGGAAGCGCCCGAGTACACCGTCTACGGCAAGGACGGCGACAAGCGCCGCCAGCCCGCCCCAAAGCGCTCGCCGAAGAGCGACAAGGGGGCCCAGCGGGCGGCAGCCGGCGCGAAGGCCGCAGACCGTCCCGACTACAAGGTCTACAAGTCGCGGCCGGGACTGCGGGACCGCTTCCGCAAGCCCGACCTGGCCGCGCTGCGCAAGCAGCGCAGGGGCGGAAGCCTCCGCGACCGGGCGGGCGGCGGCGGGCGGCGCTGGCTGCGCTGGATCCTGATCGCGATCGGGACGTGGATCCTGATCAGCTTCGTCGCCTTCGCGCTGTCAGCGCAGATTCAGAAGGGCAAGCTCGACGACTCGGCCAAGCAGGCGCTCGAGGGCGGCCCGGATCTGCTCGCGGGGCAGAACATCCTGATCCTGGGAGGCGACCGGCGCGGCGAGCGGCAGAGCAACGCATCGGGCACGGAGGGCCAGGGGCCGCCGCGCGCGGACACCATCATCGTGCTTCACGCTTCGCTCACCTCGTTCCGCAAGCTCTCGATCCCGCGAGACACCTACGCCGCGATCCCCGACTGCGGCTCGCAGAAGATCAACGCGTCGCTGGCGTGCAACACGAGCAGTCCCGACGGCAACCCCGCCTCGACGATCAGGACCGTCTCGGACTTCCTCGGGATCCCTATCCACCACGTCGTGATCATCGACTTCGACGGCTTCTCCGACTTCATCAACACCCTGGGCGGGATCGAGGTGGACATCAAGAACAAGGTCTGCGGCGACGTCGACGGCGGCAAGAGCCAGGGCGGCGTCTCGCTCAAGCTGCCGCCCGGCGAGCACACTTTGGAGGGGGACAAGGCGCTGGCGCTGGCCAGGATCCGCGTGAACGAATGCGACCCGTCCGAGGACGACACCGATCGCGCCGCGCGCCAGCAGATCATCCTGAACGGCATCAAGGGCCGGCTCACCGACCCGCTCCGCCTCCCCTACAACTTCATCAAGGGCCCGTGGATCGGGTGGAACGCTCCCAAGGCATTCATCAGCGACATGGGCGGCTTCACCCTTCCCCAGCTCGCGCTCGCGGCGGTCTTCGGCGGCAGCGGCGACACCAACGTGCTGACGCCGACCGGCGCCGGTCCTGGGGGCAGCCTGTCCGTCGGCGAGGGAGAGTGCCGCCGCGCCGTCGAGAAGCTCACGGGAGGGGAGCCTCGCGAGGATCCCCTCTGCTCACCCTGACGCAATCACCCTGAGCGAGCGACTCTCACCCGCGCACGTCGGGTCGGCTTGTGAACAGTTTGCTCCCCCTAATGGGGTGTCAACCGTTCAATCAGACGCGCGGGCCAGGTCCGGACGCGCCCTTCGGAGCTAGTCCGAGCCGGCCGTCTTCGCGGCCGAGTCTGACTTCCTCTCGCCGGACCCCGACGAGGAGCCGGAGCCGGATTCGGAGCTTGAGCCGCCCGAGTCCGAGCCCGATTCGGAGCTCGAGCCGCCCGAGCCCGAGCCCGAGCCCGAAGCCGAGTCCCCGGAGTCGGCGCCCGACCCAACTTTCGATCCGGAGTCCGCGTTCTTGGCCGAGTCGGCCGGCCTGCCCTTGTTCTTGTAGTCGGTGTTGTAGAAGCCCGACCCCTTGAAGTGGACGGCCACCGGGTGGAACACGCGTTCCACCGGAGCCCCGCACTCCTCGCAGGCGGAGACCGGGTCGTCGGACATGCTTTGGAACACCTCGAAGTCGTGTCCGTTCAGGCAGCGGTACTCGTAGATCGGCATGCCGGAGAGTAAACCAGCCGCCGCGGGCACCCCGCCGGCCGGCGGGGTCGGGCGTTATCTACGCTCCACCCATGGCAGAGGCGACCGGCGAGCAGCGGGGGACCGCGACGGGCGAGGACGTGGTGACCCTGGACAAGGTCGTGGCGCTGTGCAAGCGCCGCGGCTTCATCTTCCAGTCCTCCGAGATCTACGGGGGGCTGGGCTCGACCTACGACTACGGTCACTACGGCGTCCTGCTGAAGAACAACGTCAAGTCCGAGTGGTGGCGGGCGGTGCTCCAGGAGCGCGACGACATGGTCGCCCTGGACGCGGCGATCCTGATGCACCCCAAGACATGGGGGGCCTCCGGCCACCTGGAGGGGTTCACCGATCCGCTGGTGCAGTGCCTGGGCGAATGCAAGAAGCGCTGGCGCGAGGACCACGTGCGCGAAGAGCAGCTCGGCGCGGAGGACGCCGAGGGCGAGATCCGCTGCCCGGAGTGCGGCGGGGAGCTGTCCGAGCCGATGAGCTTCAACCTCATGTTCGAGACCCACATGGGCCCCACGCGTGAGTCGGGGTCCGAGGTCTACCTGCGACCGGAGACCGCGCAGGGCATCTTCGTCAACTTCAAGAACGTCCTGCAGTTCTCGAGGAAGAAGCCGCCGTTCGGGATCGCGCAGGTCGGCAAGGCGTTCCGCAACGAGATCACCCCGGGAAACTTCATCTTCCGGACGAGGGAGTTCGAGCAGATGGAGATCGAGTACTTCGTTCCCCCGGCCGAGGCGCCGGCGTGGCACCAGCGCTGGATGGAGGAGAGGATGCGCTGGTACACCGACCTCGGGATCCGGCCGGACCACCTGCAGCTTCGCGAGCACGGTTCCGACGAGCTCTCGCACTACTCCAGCGCCACCTCGGACATCGAGTACAGATTCCCGATGGGGTTCAGCGAGCTGGAGGGGATCGCGAATCGCGGCGACTTCGACCTGCGCCGGCACGCCCAGTTCTCGGGCGAGAAGCTCGAGTACGTCGACTCGGGGACTGGTGACCGCTACGTCCCTCACGTAATCGAGCCTTCCGCCGGCGCCGACCGCGCCACCCTCGCCTTCATGGTCGACGCCTATGACGAGGAGCAGGTCGAGGGCCGCGAGCGCGTGCTGCTCCGGCTGCATCCCCGACTGGCGCCCGTCAAGGTCGCGGTGCTTCCCCTGGTCAACAAGGACGGGCAGCCCGAGAGGGCCCGCGAGATCTACGAGACGCTGCGTAAGCTGATGCCGGCCGAGTACGACGCCGGCGGCTCGATCGGCAAGCGCTACCGCCGCCAGGATGAGATCGGCACCCCGTGGGGAGTGACGGTCGACCACGAGACCATGGAGAACGACACCGTCACCCTGCGCGACCGCGACTCCCTGGACCAGTCGCGGATCGCCACCCCCGAGCTGGCGGCCGAGCTGGAGCGCCGGCTCCAGGAGCCCTGGAGCTCGCCGAAGCTCACCGGCTGAACTGCCGCCGTGCCGCTCGCCCGAAGCCGGGCGCCCGCACTGCCTGAGTGGATCTCAGGCCGACCAGCGCTCGCCCTGGCTCAGGCGCTCCTGGCCGAGCCACGTGAAGTCCATCGCAGCCTGGGTGATCTGCTCGCGCGGGACGTCGGGGTGGAGCTCCCACCAGTCCGCCAGCGACTGCATCCCGCCGACGAGCTGCTGGGCGACCATCTGGATCATCTGCTCCCGGCCGGGCTCGGCGGGGAACGCCTGCTCCACGTCCTCGGTCATCAGCGCGGCGACGGCGGCGGCCACCCCGTCGCGCAGTCGGGCCAGCGAGGCGGCGACGTCAGGATCTCCCGCGTTGCGGAAGATGATCCGCCAGCCGCCCCGCCGGTCCTGCACGAAGTCCAGGAACGCCTCGAGCCCGGCGCGCATCCTCAGCTCCCCGGCCTCGGCGCCGGCGACTGCCCCGCCGATCCGCTCGATCAGCTCCCGGGTGTGCATCTCGAGCATCTCCTGGCAGAGCTCGCGCTTCGAGTCGAAGTGCTCGTACAGGAGCGCCTTGGAGACCCCGGCGCGCTCGGCGACCGCGTCCAGGGAGACCTCGTGGAAGGCGCCCTCGGCGAATGCCAGGCGGGCCGCCTCGAGGATCGCCGCGCGGCGATCCGCGGCGGCCATCCTCCGTCGCTGTGTGACCTGGGGCACAAAGTCCTCCTCGGCGCTACTAACTGACCAGTCAGTCAGTTATCTTACGGCGCTCGGGAGCGGCGAAAGCGAAAGGAACGGGATGGCCACTGAGACCGTCGATCGCGCAGGGAGCAGGACCAAGGACGACGTCTCCGGGAGGGCCGGCGACCAGATCTCCTACGAGGACCTGTATCGGCGCTGGGAGCAGGGCAACTGGAGCGCGTATGACCTCGACTTCAGCGAGGACCGCAGGGGCTGGGAGGCCCTGAGCGAGATCCAACGTAAGTCGGCCCTGTGGATCTACTCGATGTTCTTCTATGGCGAGGACGCGGTCACCGACGGCCTCTCCCCCTACATCGACGCCGCGCCGAAGGAGGAGCAGAAGTACTTCCTGGCGACCCAGCAGGTCGACGAGGCCCGTCACGCCGTCTTCTTTCACCGCTTCTTCAAGGAGGTCGTCGGCGCCGGGGACACTATCGCGGCCGGCCTCGCCTTCACCGAGCCGCATCTCGACTGGGGCTACCGCGGCGTGTTCGGACGCCTGGAGACAATGTGCGAGGAGCTCCGCCGCGACCGCTCGCTGCCGAAGTTCGCGCAGGCCATCACCCTGTATCACATGGTGATCGAGGCCTCGCTGGCACAGCCGGGCCAGCACTACATCGAGGACTACTTCACGAAGGCGGGGTCAATGCCGGGATTCGGCGAGGGCATGCGCAACGTGAGCCGCGACGAGCAGCGCCACATCGGCTTCGGGGTCAAGGTCCTGTCCGAGCTGCTCGTGGAGTCCGAGGAGTGCAAGGCGGCAGTGGTCGAGCTGCTGCGCGAGGTCCTGCCCTACCTGACGGCGACCTTCATCCCGCCGGGCTGGGACGAGGAATACACCCGCTGCTACGGCTTCACCCTCGAGGACATCTTCGCCTTCGGGATGCGGTCGGTCCAGATGAAGTGGAGGGCGATCGGATACCCCTTTGAGGAGATGCCGAACGCCGTCTATCCCTTCGATCCCGACCTGTCCTACGAGGCCCGCGCCGAGCGCCAGATCAAGCTGCTGAAGGCGGGCGTGTTCGGACCTCCGAACGGCAGGCCGAAGAGCGATCCCGACGTCCAGGAGATCTACTTCGACGTGGTCGCCCGCTCGGCCGAGACCGAGTCCCTCGCCCGGCCGATGACCATCCAGTGGAAGTTCTCGGACGCCGACCCCTGGCACGTGCGGCTGGAGGACGGCTCGGCCGCGGCCCGCCCAGGCGTCGCTCCCGATCCTGACGTCACCCTCGAGACGAACTGGGCCGCCTGGATCGACATCTCGATTCGCGGAGCCGACTTCGGCAAGGCCGTCCTGGCCAGGCGGCTGCGACCGCGCGGTTCATTGCGCTCACTGCGCCAAATGCGCAAGGCATGGGTACCGCGGAGGACGCCCGTCACCTAGGCGCCCGCCGGGAACGCGCCGGCTAAGAGCCCAGCAGGCGGCGCTTGTGCGCCTCGAACTCCGCCTCGCTGATCTCGCCCGCGTCCCGCTTCGCGGCGAGGTGCTCGATCTGGGCCAGCGGATCGGCCTGCGGCGCCGAGATGCCGCCGCCGAACCCGCCGGCGTCGGGGATCTTCAGCCCCGAGGCCCCGAGCGCCGCCAGGATCGCCTGCTGCAGGCCGGGGACTGTACCCGCGTCGATCGTCTGGCCCTCCTCGTCGGGGTCGATTCCGTGCTCGCGCAGGACCTTCTCGACGTCCTCGCGCGCGCCGGTTCCGCGCAGGTCGATCGTGCGGGAATCGCCTTCGGTGCCGGTGCCGTCACCAGCACCCGCGTTGGTGCTGGTCCAGCCCGACTGACCCATGTCCACCGATCCCGGCAGCGCGGTCCCGTTCACGGCGGCATCGAACTCGGGCGTCCCGGGCTCGGGGATCGCCCTCTCGCCTTTGCCGCGGAGGAAGTCGAAGACTCCCATCTCGCGGCGATCCTAGCCTCTGGCCGCAGGTCGGCGCCGCAGGTCGGCGCCGCAGTGCGCGGCCGGCTGCGCTCAGGTGTCGCCGGCGCCCTCGGGCTCCTCGGCGGCGAGCTCCACGCCCGTGAGGCTGGCGGGACGACCCGGCAGGTACATGCTCGAGCCGGTCGCGAGGGCGACCGTCTTGCCCTCTGCGTTCGTCAGCTCGGCCGAGGCGATCGCGATGGTA
>JAJTCK010000079.1 GCA_021323175.1 Solirubrobacterales bacterium
CGGAACCCCTCCGTCACGAGCTTGAAGTGGTGGATCAGGGCCTCCATCGAGGTGGAGAGCTCGTGGCGCGGCGGCAGCACGATCTTGCGGTCGTCGGCTGTCCACGGCCCCTCCGGCAGACCGTCTATGCACTGCTCGATGATCCGGACGGACTCGCGCATCTCGGCGACGCGGCAGCGGTAGCGGTCGTACCCGTCGCCGACGGTTCCGACGGGGACCTTGAAGTCCAGGTCGGGGTAGGCCAGGTAGTCCGTCGCCTTGCGCAGGTCCCACGGCTCGCCGGCCGCCCGCAGCAGCGGCCCGGTGACGCCCAGCTCCAGCAGCCGCTTTCTGGGCACGACGCCGATGCCCTTCGTGCGGTTCAGGAAGATCTCGTTCTGGTCGAGCAGCGCCTCGTACTGGTCCACACGGGCCGGCATGTCGGCGCAGAACTCCTTGACCTTGCGCTCGAAGCCGACCGGGATGTCCTCGAAGACGCCCCCGACCTGGAAGTAGCGCGTGTGCATGCGCTGCCCCGCCGACATCTCGAACAGGTCGAGGATCTTGTCCCGCTCGCGGAAGCAGTACCAGAACATCGAGATTGCGCCCAGGTCGAGCGCCGAGGTGCCCAGCCAGACCAGGTGGGAATGGATCCGGTTCAGCTCCATGTGGAGCGTTCGCAGATACTTCGCGCGCGGGGGGATCTCGAGCTCCAGCAGGCTCTCGACGCACCCGCAGAAGGCCTGCATGTTGAAGAAGTAGGAGAGGTAATCCATCCGCTCGATGAACGGGATGACCTTCCAGTAGGGGTGCTTCTCGCAGGACTTCTCGATTCCGGTGTGGACGTAGCCGACCACCGGCTTCAGATCGATGACCGTCTCACCCTGCAGGGTCACGATCAGGCGCAGGACCCCGTGGGTCGCCGGGTGGTGCGGGCCCATGTTGATCGTCAGCAGCTCCTGCTCGGGCTCCAGGTCCACGTCGATGTCGGGCGGGCGGGTCTCCGCTTCCGCGCGCCGCACCAGGCCCAGCGACGGGTCCTCTATCTCGGGGCGCATCCCGCGCTCGGTCGGATAGGGGTCGTTCGGGGTGAGGGTCTCGTCGGGGGTCATCTGGGGCGGGTCACTCGTACCAGCGGGGCATCTCGATCTCGTTGTGGGTGAAGAGAACGGGCTCTCCGCCGACCGGGAAGTCGCGGCGCTGCGGGAATCCCTCGTAGTCCTCTGGCATCAGGATCCGCCGCAGGTCCGGGTGGTTCCGGAAGACGATCCCGAAGAAGTCGTAGGCCTCCCGCTCCTGGAACTCGGCGGTGGGGAAGAGATGAACGCAAGAGTCGATCGACGGGAGCGGCGACCCCACCTCCTCATTCACCGGCCCCTCCTCCGCCACCGAGCGGCCAGCTCCTCGGCTATCGCCTGGAGGGGTGCCGGGTGCGGGCGCGTCCGCCTTGGCCACCCTGGTCCAGCTTCCGTTCGAGCCGGCGGCTGGGTCCGGGAGCAGGGCCTTCACGTTGATGCGCTCCACGCGGTCGCGGTTCAGCAGCTCGTAGTGGACGGCGAACCGCGGGGTCGCGGGCAGGTAGTCGGCCGCGTGCAGGCTGGAGAGGAACGTGTAGCGCTGGCCTTCGGTGTCGCGCAGCCAGCTCAGCGCGTCGAGCACCATCTCGGGATCGACGATCAGGGTCGCCCGCCCGTGCTCCACCGCGGTCTCGGTGACGGTGCCCTCGCGTGCCGCGTTCACCTCCTGCGCGATCAGCTCCAGCCCGGGTGCGTCGGGCATCAGCGGCCCTCCTCCGCCGTCGCCTGGGGATCCGGCCGCACGGGATCGAGCTTGGCCACGCGCTCGGCGGACCCCAGGGCGTCGGGGCTCGGCTTGCCGGCCTCGAACCGCGCCCACTCCTCGGTCCCGATCGCGTTGTAGCGGCGGCGCCACCCCAGCTTGGGGTCGCCCTTGATCTTCAGCTGAAGCTTGTTGAAGCCGTACATCAGCGCCTCAGGGCGCGGCGGGCAGCCCGGCACGTGGATGTCCACGGGCATGAACTTGTCCGCGCCCTGGACGACGGCGTAGTTGGCGAACATGCCGCCGGACGAGGAGCAGGCGCCCATCGCGATCACCCACTTGGGCTCGAGCATCTGGTCATAGAGGCGGCGGACGACCGGGACCATCTTGATCGAGACGCGGCCCGAGAGGATCAGCAGGTCGGCCTGCCGCGGGGAGGCCCGCAGCGCCTCGGCGCCGAACCGCGCCAGATCCGTGCGCGCGCTGACGATCGACATCATCTCGATCGCGCAGCAGGCCAGTCCGAAGGTCGCGGGGAAAATCGAGTTTGACCGCGCGACGTTCAAACCCTTCTCGAGTGTGGTGGTGAGGACCCCCTGCTCGACGTACTCCTCGAGGTCGCGTCCCTCCAGGTCGCCACGCAGCAGGTCGCGTGCGCGCAACTGCTTGGCCCTGAACTCATCAGGGGTCTTCGGCTGCTCGCCGGGCGCCGGCACGCGAAGCTTGCGGCGCTCTATCTCCAATCGAGTGCTCCCCGCCGCCAGACGAAGATCAGCGCCACGAACAGGAGCACAACGAAGATCCCGATCTCGACCAGCACGAAGACGCTGTCGGCCGACTGGAGGATCGCCCCGACCGGGTAGAGGAAGACGACCTCGATATCGAAGAGGATGAATAGCATCGCGACCATGTAGAAGCTGATTCCGAAGCGGAAGCTCCGCGCCACGTGGGTCGGAAGCCCGCACTCGTAGGGTTGGCCCTTGATCGGGTTGGGCCGCTTTGCTCCCAGGACCCCGTTGAGCAGTACGAACGCGCCACCGACGACCACTCCGAGGCCGGCGAAGACGAGCACTGGGAGGTAGCTCTGAAGCACGCCTCAGGCGTTATACCACTCACCTTGTATCAACCTGTTACATAGTGGCTTTCCGCATCAGAAAGCGAAAAGTCCGACCTCTTGTGGCGGATATGCCCGACCAGCCCGACCCCTAAGCTGCCGCCGTGGTCGGCCTTCACATCGCCTGCGGGGTGGCGCTGATCGCAGCCAACTTTCTCGCCGGGGCGTGGGGCGGTGTCGCGTGGATCCGGAGCCATCCCTCGATCGGCTTCTGGTATGCGCTCCGGATCGCCCAGGTCACCGTCGTGATCCAGGCGATGCTGGGTCTGATCCTCGTCTTCGGCGGGCGCGAGGCGAGCGACCTGCACTACGTCTACGGTGCCTTGCCGCTGCTGGTCTCCTTCCTGGCCGAGCTGACCCGCGCCGGCGCGGCCCAGCAGGAGCTGGGGGAGCTGGACTTCAGGGCGCTGCCGGAGGACCGCCAGCAGCAGGTGGCGCTGGCGATCCTGCGGCGCGAGATGGGGATCATGGCGGTCAGCTGCCTGGTGATCCTCTTCCTGTCCCTCCGGGCCGCGGGAACCACCCCACTGATCTAGGCGCTCTGGACCGCTCCAGGGCCGGGTAAGTGGCGGAAGCCGCGGGTCACGGCCTCGCATATGATCCCGCCGCGTGCGACGAGTTCGCCTGATCATTCCTGCCGCGGCCGCCGCCCTCGTGCTGGGAGCCTGCGGCAGCGAGGGCATCGAAGTGTCCGAGGACGACCCGCTCCGCGAGGGCGCGGTCCTGTTCGCCGAGCGCTGCTCCGGGTGCCACACTCTCACGGCTGCCGGGTCGCAGGGCAGCGCGAATCGCAGCCAGCGCGCGCAGGGACCGAACTTCGACCAGCGCAAGGAGAGCTACGAGGACGCGATCTACGCGATCGCCAACGGTGGGTTCTCCGGGGCGATCATGCCCCAGAACATCGTCGTCGGAGACCAGGCCCAGGCGGTTGCCCGGTTCCTCGAGGAGTACTCGGGCAAGGACGTCGAGGAGTAGTTCCGGCTGCTTGACCTGAAGCAGATCCGCCGCGATCCTGGGCCCATCCGCGAGGCGCTCGCCCGGCGCGGGGTGGCGGACGAGCTGGACGAGCTGCTCGAGATCGACGAGCGGCGGCGGGAGCTGAACACCCGCACTGATGACCTGCGCGCCGCGCAGAACAAGCTCTCGGACCAAATCCAGCAGGCCGCGCAGTCGAGCGGCAACGACTCTGCGGAGTTCGAGCAGCTGCGGGACCAGTCCTCCCGCCTGAAGTCCGAGCTGAAGGAAATCGAGCCCCAGCTCGCCGAGCTGAAGGGCCGCCAGGACGAGTTACTGGGCGCCCTCCCCAATCCGCCATCGCCCGACGCTCCCGACGGCGACAGCGAGCAGGACGCGGTTGTGCTGCGCGAGGTCGGAGAGCGGCCCGAGTTCGGGTTCGAGCCGGCCGACCACCTGGAGCTCGGCGAGCGCCATGGCTGGATCGAGATGGAGGCAGCCGCCCGCACTTCCGGCGCGCGGTTCGCCTACCTGATGGGCGACCTGGTGATGGTTGAGATGGCCCTGGTTCGTTTCGCGCTCGAGTTGCTCCGCGGGGAGGGGTTCACCCCGGTCGCTCCGCCCGTGATGGTCCGAGAGCGGGCTCTCTACGGAACCGGGTTCTTCCCGGGCGAGCGGGAGACGATCTATGAGGTCCCGCGCGACGAGTTGTTCCTGGCTGGCACCTCCGAGGTCCCCCTGGCCTCCATACACGCCGACGAGGTGCTGGAGGGCGGCGATCTGCCGCTGCGCTATGCCGGCTTCTCCACCTGCTTCCGTCGCGAGGCCGGCGCGGCGGGCCGGGACACCCGCGGCATATTCCGGGTCCACCAGTTCGACAAGGTCGAAATGTTCAGCTTCGTCGCGCCGGATTCATCAGGAGACGAGCACGAGCGCCTGCTCTCCCTGCAGGAGCGGATCCTCGACGCGCTGGAGATCCCTTACCGGGTCGTTGACATCCCGGTCGGCGACCTGGGGGCGTCGGCCACGCGCAAGTTCGACTGCGAAGCGTGGATCCCGAGCCAGGAGCGTTACCGCGAGGTCACATCGTGCTCGAATACGACCGATTATCAGGCGCGAAGACTCGATTGTCGGTACCGTCCCGCCGATGGCGCACCTGAGCCGGTCCACACCTTGAACGGGACGGCGGTGGCGGTGGGCAGAACGCTCATCGCACTGATGGAGAACAGACAAGCGAGAGATGGAAGCGTTTCGACGCCGGCCGCATTGAAGGAGTTTGGCCTTCCGGAGCGGATTCCCACTGAATGAACGGCACGGGCCCCAAGAGGGTGGTGCTCTGCGACGACCACGAGATCATCCGCGAGGCCGTCAAGGCAAGGATGGCGGCGGCACCAGGGGTCGAGATCGTCGGCGAGGCCGCGACCGCCGAGGACGTCGTGGGCGTCGTCAAGGACCTGCATCCGGACGTCTGCATCGTGGACGTCGAGCTGCCCGGCAAGGACGGGATCGAGGCGACCAAGGAGATTCTGGCCGCCCAGCCCGAGACCCGGGTCGTCATCTTCACCGCCCACGCCCAGCCAGATCTGCTGAGCCTGGCGTTGCGAGCCGGGGCGTCCGGCTACGTGCTGAAGTCCGCCCCCAGCGAGGACATCGCTCGGGCGATCGAGGTGGTCGCGGGCGGGAGCACCTTCGTGGGGGCCGAGCTCGGCCAGGGAGCCGGCGAGATCGAGAAGCTGCTGGAGTTGACCCCCCGCGAGCGTGAGATCCTGGAGCTCCTCGCCGAGGGCCTGCGCGTCAAGCAGATCGCCGATCGCCTGAGCCTCAGCCCCGCCACCGTCCACACCCACGTCCGCAACGCGATAGCGCGCATGGAAGTGGACACTCGCACCGAAGCGGTGGCCCTCGCCGTCCGCTTCAGCTACCTAGGAGCCGGCGGCAAGGTCTAGCACCGCAGGGCGAATCCCGAAGGTTTGGTGCCTTGTGTTTTCAGAGAGATGCGGGGTGAGGGCACCGAGCGCTAGCTCTCATCGAACTCCAGCGCGCAGCCGTTGATGCAAAACCGCTTGCCCGTGGTGTCGGCCGGGCCGTCGTCGAAGACGTGGCCCAGATGGGCGTCGCAGCGGGAGCACAGGACCTCGGTGCGGCGCATCAGGAAGCTGTTGTCCTCCTCGGTATCGACGGCGCTTTCGTCCATCGGGCGGTCGAAGCTGGGCCAGCCCGTGCCGGACTCGAACTTGGCCTCGGAGGTGAACAGCGGCTGCCCGCAGGCCACGCACTTGAAGGTGCCGGGCGCCTTGACGTCGTTGAGCTCGCTCGTGAACGGCGCCTCGGTTCCCTTCTCCCTGACGATCTCGTACTGCTCCGGGCTCAGCTCGGCCTTCCACTCGGCCTCGGTCTTCTTCACCTTTTCCACTCTGGCCTCCGTTTTGGGGTACGTCAAGCGTACCCGCGGCTGTTAGCCGCGCCTAAGCCGAAACGGGCCCCGCCAGCCGCTCGACGCGGTCCGCGAGCACACTCAGGCGGACGTGCGGGAACAGGCCGTAGGCGGGAGGGGGGTCGAGCGGATCGATGTACTCGGCCGGCCAGAAGCCACGCTCTCCATGGAGCAGACGCGCGCAGTCGCCCGGCGACAGCGGCCGAAAGGCCGCCTCGGTGAGCTGGGCCGCCGCGGCATCCACATGCGCGGCCACTGGGGCCAGCCGCTCCGCGTCCCACTCGGCCCAGTCCGCGACGTCACGCCCGTAGGAGGTGCCGTCGCAGTGGGCGACGAACCCGCACTCCGCCAGCTCGCGGGCACGCCCCTTCTCGGCACGGACGGCGTCCTTCGAGGAGCGCAGCGTCTCGATGTCCTCGTACAGGTCCGGGCGCAATCGCAGCGCGAATCTCTTCACCAGCCGCGCGGACTTGTAGTCCGCGCGGTGCTGCTCGAAGCGGCGCTCCGGCGTGCGGACGGTCGAGCCCACATATACCCAGGGGATGCGCTGGTCGCGCCGCCGGCCGGCGGCGGCTTCCAGCTCGATCACGTAGACGCGCCTGACTGCCACAACGGACCTGTTCTACGCGCGCCGGCGCTCACCCCCCACCCCTGTTGGGGCTGAGCCTACATCGCACGGGCCTGTCACTTGCAGGCCCGGCGGTCGTCCGCCGTCCTTAGGATCCCCGCGTGGCCCAGGCCTTCTTCGAGCCCGACGGCGACGGGGGATACGTCGCCACCGAGTTGACTCGTGGCCCATGGGATCCCGGCCACCAGCACGCAGGCCCTCCCGCGGCCCTGGTCGGCCGCGAGCTGGAGCGCCTTGGGGAGGGAAGGATCGGCGGCCCCGGCGGACCGGCCGCGCAGGTGGGGAGGCTGACCTACGAGGTGCTGAGGCCGGTCCCCATCGGCCGCCTGACGGTCACGGGGCGCGTCGAGCGGCCAGGCCGCAGGGTCGAGATGGTCTCCGCGACGCTGAGCGGCGAGGAAGGCGAAGCGCTGATGCTGGCCCGGGGCTGGAGGCTGCGAACCGAGGCGGTCGGGTTCGAGCGCCCGTCCGGCTTCCCGGACCCGCCGCCGGGCCCGGAGGCCGGAAAGCAGGGTGAGTTCTTCCACACCGGATACGACGTCGGCTACCACGCCGCGATGGACTACCGCTTCATCTCGGGGGCGTTCATGGAGCCCGGCCCCGCCACCGTGTGGATGCGGCCGAAGGTCCCGCTCCTGCCCGGAGAGGAGGTCACGCCGCTCCAGCGTGTCCTGGTCGCCGCCGACTCGGGCAACGGCGTCAGCTCCCCGCTGGACTGGCGCCGGTACCTGTTCATCAACGTGGACCTGTCGGTTCACCTGCACCGCATGCCGCGAGGCGAGTGGGTGTGCCTGGACGCCGTCACCCTGCCCGAAGGCGAGGGCGTCGGCTTCTCGGACACGGCGCTGTTCGACGAGGACGGGGCGATCGGGAGGGCGGCGCAGACACTGCTTGTGGCCGAGCGCTCCCCCCCGTAAGTTCGCCGAGTGGAAAGGGCGCCTGAGTCAGCGGAGGGGGTGGGATTCGAACCCACGAGGGACCCGGAGGCCCCTAACGGCTTTCAAGGCCGCCGCATTCAACCGCTCTGCCACCCCTCCT
>JAJTCK010000019.1 GCA_021323175.1 Solirubrobacterales bacterium
CCGTCAACTTCGACGGCACGGCCGCGGCTGGTGAGCTCGTCGAGGTCGAGATCGCAGGGGCGACCTCCACGACCCTGAGCGGCGCCGAGCGGCTCCTGAGCCGCGCGCTCTAGGGGGACGGCGATGGCCCGGGACGGGCACCAGGAGCCCGGCGCGCAGGGTTCGGGCCCGCTTCCGGTGGTGGCGATCTTCGGGCCGACGGCGGTCGGCAAGACGGGTGTCGCGATCGCCGTGGCCGAGGCGCTGAGGAAGGGAGGGGAGGACCCGGTCGCGGTCAACTGCGACTCGATCCAGGTCTACCGGGGCCTCGAGGTGTTGAGCGGCGCCGCGGACGCCCGGCAGAGGGCGCGGCTGGAGCACAGGTTGCTCTCGTTCGTCGATCCCACCGAGGAGTTCAGCGCCGGCCGCTACGCGGCGCTCGCCCACGCCGAAATCGATGGCATGCTCGAGGAGGAGCGACGCCCGATCGTGGTCGGTGGCACCGGCCTGTACCTACGCGCTGCCCTGGCCGACCTGGACCTGCGCCCACCCGTCCCGGCCGAGATCCGAGCGGCGGTGGAGGCCGAGATCCGGGCACGGGGCCCCGCGGTGGTTCACGCGGAGCTGCCTGCGCGGCTTGCCGCCGGCGTCGAGCCGAGCGACCGCAAGCGCATCGCCCGCCTGACGGAGCTGATCCGAGCCGGCATCGAGCCCCACACCGGCGGCGAGCCCCTGTGGACGGCCCGCTTGCGGCATCCCACCCGCCTGTTCGGCCTCGCCATGGACCGGGAGGAGCTCGGACGGCGCATCTCGGACCGCGTGGATCGAATGCTCGCCGACGGCGCTGCAGAGGAGGTGCGGGCGGTCGCTGAGGCGGGCGTGTCGCGGACGGCGCGCGCCGCGCTCGGCTTCGAGCCGCTGCTGGAGGGCCATGACGCAGCGCCCTCGGACGACGCCGTCGAGGCCGTCAAGGCCGCCCACCGCTCCTACGCGCGCCGCCAGCTCACCTGGATGCGCCGCATGGAGGACGTCACGGTGTTCGAGCGCGACGGCAAGAGCGACGAGCAGGTGGCCGGGGAGATCGCGGAGCTCCTCGGAGTTGCCTCGCAAGGGCGCCGCCCTGCGCGGGACGGCTAGGCTCGCGCCGTGCGGTTCGAGAAGTGGCAGGCCCTGGGCAACGACTACGTGATCGTGGAGGCGGACGCGCTTCCATGGGAGCTCAACGCCCGGCGGATCAGGCGGCTGTGCGAGCCGCACTTCGGAATCGGCTCCGACGGGATCCTGCTGCTCTCGAAGCCGGCCGACCCCGATCACGTCGCGGACCTTCGCATCTTCAACCCGGACGGCTCGGAGGCCGAGCTGTCCGGGAACGGCGCCCGCGAGGCCGTTTTGTACCTGCGCAGGTCGGGGTGGACCGACCAGGACGAGTTCACGATCGGGACGGCGGCCGGGCCGGTCACGCCGACGATCGACTCCGAGCGCACCTGCACCCTGGCGATCGGCCGCGCCGCGACCACCTCGAAGGACTACCCACGCGGACCCGAGGACGGCAAGGGGGAGGTGGAGGCGCAGGGCAGGACGTGGGCCTTCCGGCACGTCTCCATCGGCAACCCGCAGTGCGCGATCCGGGTGGAGGACGGGCTCGAGGACCTGGACCTGTCCGCGGTGGGCCCGGAGATCGAGGGCCACGCGCTGTTCCCCAACCGCACGAACGTCTCCTTCTTCCGGATCGAGGACGCGGGCGCATCCGCCGGGTCGGGATCCCGCCTCCGCGCCCGCATCTTCGAGCGCGGGGTGGGCGAGACGCTCTCGTCCGGCACGGGCGCCAGCGGAGCGGCGGTTGCCGCGTACCTGGCTGGCGCCGCGAGCCCACTGGAGGTCCGGCTCGACGGGGGTGAGCTGAGCGTCGAGGTCGGCGAGGACCTCGAGGTCAGGCTGACGGGATGGGCCGAGCCCGTGTACGCAGCCGAGGTCTCGGCCGAGCTGCTGCGCACGCTCGGCGACCTCTAGGCTTCCCGCCTCGGCATGGCCCAGAACAGCGACAGGAGACCGCTGACGGCGCCCGCGAAGCGGCTGGAGGCGATCCCGCCCTACATGTTCGCCGAGCTCGAGCGCAGGATCGAGCAGAAGGCCGCGGAGGGCATCGACGTGATCAGTCTCGGCATCGGGGACCCGGACACGCCGACATTCCGCTACGTGGTCGAGGCCGCGCGCGCGGCGATCGGAGACCCGAGCACCCACAAGTATCCGTCGAACCGCGGGCGCCCCGAGTTCCGCGAGGCATTGGCGGACTTCTACATGTCGAGGTTCGGAGTAGAGGTCGACGCCGTCCACGAGGTGATTCCCGCGATCGGCGCCAAGGAGTGCATCTACAACCTCTGCTTCGCGTTCATGGACCCAGGAGACGTCGCGCTGGCTTCGGACCCCGGCTATCCCGTTTACACGAGCGGCCCGGTGCTGGCCGGCGCCGAGGCCTTCCTGCTGCCGATGCTGTCGAGGCTCGACTTCACTCCGGACCTCGACGCGATCCCGGCCGAGAAGCTCGACGCCGCGCGGCTGATGTTCATCAACTATCCGAACAACCCGACCGGGGCGGTCGTGCCGGACGGGTTCTTCGAGCGCGTGGTCGGGCTCGCGCGCCGGCACGAGTTCCTGGTCGTGCACGACAACGCCTATTCCGAGACGACTTATGACGGATACGTCGCGCCGAGCTTCCTCGCCACGGCCGGCGCGAAGGAGGTGGGGGTCGAGGTCTTCTCGTTGTCCAAGGGCTACAACATGACCGGCTGGCGCTGCGCGGCCATTCTCGGCAACCCCGAGGCGATCAAGACCTACTGGCGCCTGAAGACGAATGTGGACAGCGGCCTGTTCGAAGCGATCCAGCTCGCCGGCGCGGCGGCGCTGCGCGGCCCGCGCAAGCACGTCAACGAGATGTGCTCCATCTACCAGCGCCGCAGGGATCTGGTCGTGGATGCCCTGCGCAGCATCGGTGTGGTCGTCGATGCACCCAGGGGGACGATTTACGTGTGGGCGCCGGTGCCGGAGGGACACACATCGACGTCGTTCGCGGAGCTCGTCCTGGAGGAAGCCGCAGTCGTGGTCTCGCCCGGCTCGATGTACGGCCCGAGCGGCGAGGGCTACTTCCGCATCTCGCTGACCACCCCCGACCAGCTGCTGACCGAGGCCGTCGAACGCCTCCGCGCCCACCTGAGCTAGGGCGGATGCGGTGGGCGAGCGGCGACGGATCTCGGGGCGTTCGCCGTTCGAGGGCGAGATCGGCTTCAGCCGCGCTGTCAGGGTGGGGGGCAGGGTCCTCGTTGCGGGAACGGCTCCGGTCTGGGAGGACGGCACCTGCGATCCCGATCCCGAGGTGCAGGCGCGCCGCTGCATCGAGATCATCGAGGGAGCGCTCGCCGAGGCCGGCGCGAGCCTGGCAGACGTCGTACGCACGCGGCAGTTCATCGTCAACCCGGACGACGCGTCGGCCGTGGGCCGCGCCCACGCCGCGGCATTCGCCGAGGTCCGCCCGGCTTCGACGATGGTGGTGGTGGCCGCGCTGCTCGATCCCCGCTGGCGGGTGGAGATCGAAGCCGAGGCGGTCGTTACCGGGTAAGCCCAACGGCGCCGCTCTTCGCGTCGAGGTGGTGGACCGTGGGCTTCGCCGCTGCAGTGAGCGCGCCGTTCGGCGATCCCGTCGAGGTAATAGCCGCCTCCTCGATCGCCGGCAACTGCGCGGTGAGCGCCGCCGCCCTGATACCTGCCTCGCCCAGGGCCGGGGATTGGCCCGCTCGCGCCTGACATCTCGCCGACGCGCATGCGCGGCCGCTTCGCTCGCCTCCGGGCCTAGGATCAGTGTGTGGCCCACGACACGACAGGCAACGGCGGGGCGGGTGTCGTCAACCCCCGCGCGGTTCAACGCGCGATCGCAGTGGGCGTGGTCACCGAGGCGGACGGCGAGCGAGACCAGCTGGGTGAGCTGAAGGAGCTGCTGCGCACAGCGGGCGTTGCCACGGCCGGCGACCTGGTGCAGCGACGTGACCGGCCCGACCCCGACCGCTATCTGGGGCGCGGGAAGATCGCCGAGCTGAAGCGGGAGATCAAGGCCGACAACGCGAACCTCGTCGCGTGCGACGACGAGCTCGTGCCGCGGCAGGAGCGGAACCTGGAGAAGGAGCTGGGCGTTCCTGTGATCGACCGCACGGCGGTGATCCTGGACATCTTCGCCGACCACGCGGGGTCGGCCGAGGGCAAGCTCCAGGTCGAGCTGGCCCAGCTCGAGTACAACCTGGCGCGCCTGCGAGGCCTCTGGACCCACCTGGAGCGCCTGGGAGGCGGACTGGGAAGCGGCGGCGCGGCGGTCACCAGGGGTCCCGGCGAGCGCCAGATCGAGATCGACCGCCGGCTCGCGCGCGACCGCATCGCCGCACTGCGCCGCAGGCTGGAGCGGACCGAGCGGAACCGCGCCGTGATGCGCCACAGGCGGGAGGGTGCGGCACTGCCCACCGTGGGCCTGGTGGGGTACACGAATGCAGGCAAGTCCACGACCCTCAACGCGCTGACGGGCGCCGGCGTCGGGGTGGGGGAGCGCCTGTTCCACACCCTCGACCCGACGACGCGGGGCTTCGAGCACGACGGCAGGCGCTTCCTGCTGACCGACACCGTCGGGTTCATCCGCAAGCTGCCGCACGAGCTCGTCGAGGCCTTCAAGGCGACCCTCGAGGAGACGGTCCTAGCCGACCTGCTCGTCCACGTCGTCGACGGCTCCCAGCCCGAGGAGGCCCGCTTGCAGTCGATCGCCGCCGTCGACTCGGTGCTGGAGGAGATCGGCGCGGGAGCGAAGCCGCGGGTGCTCGCCATGAACAAGTTGGACCTTCTCGATGAGGCCGAGCGCTCGCAGGTCGCGTTGGAGCATGGCGGCGCCGTTCTCTTCTCGGCGGAGACGGGGCAGGGCCTGGAGGACCTGCGTGCCCGGATCTCGAGCGAGATCCTGGCGGGGCTCACCGAAGTCGAGTTGCTCGTACCCTTCACCCACGGGGAGAGGCTTGCTCAACTGCACGATCTCGCTGGCGACCTGGAGCGTGAGGATCGGGCGGACGGCGTTCACGTCCGGGCTCTCCTTCCCCCAGCGCTTGTCCGCCGGTTCGCGGACCTCGCCGTCAACGGACGAGCCGGCGGAGAGGGATCGCAGGACGGGCGCGGCTGAGCCCGCGCCCGCCAGACGAAGCCGTCGAGGCGCACGATCCGGATTCGAACGGCTCGTGGGATCCGCCTCGCGGCCGTGCTCGGCGCCGGGCCAGGAGGAGGAGCTGGACCTGACGACGTCAGAGAGGGCAACTACATTGGGGGCGTGGAGGATCTGCGGTTCACGCGGCTCAGCGAGAATGGGACGTTGCCCACTCGGGCTCACGCCTCCGACGCCGGTCTTGACCTCTATGCAGCCGAGGCCGCGCGCATCTCGCCCGGCGACCGCGCCAGCATCGGTACCGGCTTGGCCGTCGCCGTCCCCGAGGGGCTGGCGGGCCTGGTCCTGCCCCGTTCCGGGCTGGCGCTCAAGCATGGCGTGACCCTGGTCAACTCCCCAGGATTGATCGACCCTGGGTACCGTGGCGAGGTCCGCATCCTCCTCCACAACACCGACCGCAACTCCGCCTTCGAGGTCGTGGCGGGGGACCGCATCGCCCAGCTGATCCTGGTCCCCATCGCCCTCGCGAGCCCGCTGGAGTCCGACACCCTGGACGCGACGGCGCGCGGCGCGGGCGGCTTCGGCTCGAGCGGCTAGCCCGCTCCACAGCGAACCGTGAGCGCGAGAATGGGGGTGGCCACCGGACCGGACGGACGCCTTCGCTGTTGGTGGTGCCTCGACGCTTCCGAGCTGCTCGTGTACCACGATGAGGTCTGGGGCCGGCCCATGCACGGCGAGCGGGAGCTCTTCGAGATGTTGACCCTGGAGTCGTTCCAGTCCGGGCTGTCCTGGCTCACGATCCTGCGCAAGCGGGATGGATTCCGCAGGGCGTTCGACGATTGGGACCTGGAGCGCGTGGCCAACTACGGCGACCGCGACACGGACCGCTTGCTCGCAGACGCGTCGATCGTCCGCCACCGGGGCAAGATCGAGGCCGCGATCGCAAACGCCGGCGCCACACTCGCGCTGCACCGGGCGGGCGAGAGCCTGGATGAGCTGCTGTGGAGGTTCGCTCCCTCCGACGAGGACCGGCGCGCCCCGGAGTCGGGCGACGAGTTGCCGTCGGTCACACCCGAGGCGACGGCGATGGCAAAGGAGCTCAAGGTACGCGGGTTCCGCTTCGTCGGGCCCACGACGGCTCATTCGCTGATGCAGGCGGCTGGGCTGGTGAACGACCATCTGGCCGGCTGCGAACTCCGGTTGTGAGTGATTCTCGCGCGTCGCTGCTAGGCCGACGGCGCGTAGCGGTGGTGGATCGCCAGCGTATTGCCGTCCGGATCGTCGAAGAAGGCCTGGAAGCAAACCCCGCTGTCGATCGTCTCGCCCTTGAACTCGACGCCCTTGGACTCGAGTTCGGCCTTGGCGGCCTCGAAGTCGTCGACGTGGAACTCGACTGGGAACGCGTGCGGCTTGAAGTCAAGGCCGAAGGCGTCCGCCTGCATGACCGCGACGGTCAGGTTGCCGGTCTCGAACTCACCGGCAGGGCGGTCTCCCCACTGCTTTCCGAACTCGAGCCCGAGCGTGCCCTCGTAGAACTGTCGCGCCTTCTCCCAGTCCCGCGTGGGGAGGGCGATGAAGTCGACCCCGCTGATCACGCCTTGGCGGTGCCCTCGTCGAAGGAGACCTGCGGTGCCTCGCGCTCCGCGGCGTCCCCGATCTCGAAGAACTCCCGCTCGGTGAACCCGCCCTGGTCGGCGACGATCGACATCGGGAACTGTTGGATCTTCGTGTTGTAGCTCTGCACGTTGGAGTTGTAGATCCGGCGCGAGGCCTGGATCTCGTCTTCGAGCTCGGAGAGCTGGGCCTGGAGCTGCTGAAAGTTCTCGGTCGCGCGCAGGTCGGGGTACTGCTCGGCAACGACGCGCAGGTTCCCGAGCGCGGCCGACAGGGCGGACTCGGCCTGGGCCGTGTCCTGGACGCCGGTCGCTCCCATCGCCTGCGAGCGGGCCCTGGTGACGTTCTCGAAGGTCTTCTGCTCGTGCGTCGCGTACCCCTTGACCGACTCGACGAGGTTGGGGACCAGGTCGTGCCTGCGCTTCAGCTGTACGTCGATGCCGCTCCAGGCCTCGTCCACGCGGTTGCGCGAGGCGATGATGCTGTTGCGTGTCAGGACGTAGATCACGGCCACGAGCACGACCAGGCCGACGATCACGATTACGGCGATCATGCAGCGATCCTATAGGGCGGAGGACCGACGCATCGCTTCGCGCCTCCGGCCTGGCGGCTAGCCGCGCTCTGCGGCGTGACGCGCCCCCTCGTGTGCGGCGCGCTCCAGGTCGTCGTCGAGGGGCGTGAGCTCGACCGCGTCGCCGGTGCGCCGCCGGAGCGCGAGTGAGATGAGGTGGTCGGCGAGCCAGGCGTTCTTGGGCAGCAGCGGCCCGTGCATGTAGGTGCCGACCATGTTGAGCCGGCGCACCCCCTCGCGCCCGTCCGCGCCGTCGTTCCCGTGGCCGTGCAGGACGCGGCCGAGCGGCTCGGCTCCGGCTCCCAGGTGGGTCCTGCCGCCGTGGTTCTCGAACCCCGCGAGGACCTTCGGCCCGGCGCCCAGGTCCGCCTCGATCGCGATGTTGCCGATCAGCCGCTCTCCTTCGCCCCGGACGGTCTCCAGGTCGGCGATTCCGAGCCCCCGGATTGACTGCTGGCCCAGCTGGTAGCGGTGACCCAGGAGCTGATAGCCCCCGCATACGGCCAGCAGCACGGCGCCATCCTCCACGGCTTCCGCGATGGCGTCGCGCTTGGTTCGCAGCATGTCCTCGGCGACCAGGACCTGGTCGCGATCCTGTCCGCCGCCGATGTAGACGAGGTCGTGTGCGACCGGGTCGAAGTCCTCGCCCGGCCCCGCTGCCGCGTATGAGAACCCCAGCCCTCGCCACTCGCAGCGTCGTTGCAGAAAGATGATGTTCCCGCGGTCGGCGTAGATGTTCATCTGCTCCGGGTACAGCGCGAGCAGGCGCAGGTTCATCTCGGACGTCGGGTCGCTCATGTATGGCTCACGGAGGTCGCCTTCTCGAGGATGACGACCACGCTGCCTGCCTCGCTCTGTCCTGCGGCGACACGGCGCCTGCCCGACGGAGCCATGCCCGCCTTTTGCGCCTCCCGCTCCAGGCGCTCCGGCGGCAGGCGGTGGAGCAGGTCGTCGTGGACGCTGCGGGTCAGATCGCCCCGCGGGGAAACCCGCTGGCGCAGGCGGCGCATGCGCAGCATCTCGTCGGAGACCTGCACCCAGAGCGGCTCGCTCGAGAACACCCAGCCGTCCACCTCTCGCATGTCGGGTGGGCTGGGGGGCGGGAGGGCGCCCTCCCCCGAGATCGTCGACTCGTCCACCAGGGCTGCGGCGAGGACCCCTCCGGGGGCGAGCACGTCGCGCAGCGAGTCGAGAGCGCAGCGCCGCTTGCCCTCGCCGAACAGCTGGATGACCTGCAGCGGAGCGAACGCCGCGCGGAAGCCTCCCGACGGCACGGACGCCCGGCCGTGCCAACCGGCGGGGAGCGCGTCGGCGAGGCCGGGTGCGGTGACGTCCGCCGCAAGCGCGGAGAGGGGCAACTCCTCCGCCCGCGCGCGGTCCTCAAGCTCCCAGGCGAGCCGCTCGTCGGCTTCCACAGCGGCAACCGGAATTCCTTGACGGGCGAGATGCAGCGAGACGCGACCCGACCCGGCCCCTATCTCCAGCACCGGGCCGCCGGCTCGCGAAGCGAGGTCGGCCCAGATCGCCAGATCCGCGTCGTAGGACCCGTATTCGACGTCCTGCCAGATGGCCTCCTCGACGAGCTCGCCGGGAGGCTTCGGGATCAGGCTCATTGCCAGTACTCCCCGGCCAGGCCGCGGTCGGACAGCAGGGTGCGCAACTCCAGCAGCGCCGTGTACGTCGGCAGGGCGAAGAGCGCGTCGGGCGCCTCCGCGACCGCGGAGTCCAGCGAACCGGCGATGGCCTGGTGCACGACCATCCTGTCGGTGGACCACCCGGCGTACTTCAGGCGC
The DNA here is from genome assembly GCA_021323175.1 of Solirubrobacterales bacterium. Classification (GTDB taxonomy): domain Bacteria; phylum Actinomycetota; class Thermoleophilia; order Solirubrobacterales; family 70-9; genus VGBV01. The sequence continues at coordinate 9,140 of JAJTCK010000019.1, forward strand.
AGGGCCATCTCCGAGGCACGGGTGCCTGCGCACGTGATCCGCCGGACGGCGCCGGAGAGCAGCTCGAAATCGGCATCCCAGATCCAGGAGACGTCGCGGCCGTCCGCGATGCGGTCGTTCAGCGCGATCCAGAGGTCCAGGTCCCTGCCGCCTCCCTCCAGCTGCAGCGTGCGGAGCACCTCGTTCGCCCCGGCGGGGTTCTTGATCAGCAGGATCGAGACGGGCTTCCCGGCAACCTCGATCGTTTCCACCCGGCCGAACACCGCCTTCATCGCCGCCAGCGCGGCCGCGATGGTCGCCAGGTCGACTCCGCTTCGCAATCCCGCGGAGATCGCCGCAAGTGCGTTGTAGACGTTGTAGAGGCCTGGGAGGGGCAGCTCGACCGTGAGCTCGCCCTCCGGCGTCTCGACGAGGACTCGCGAGCCCGCCATGCCTTGCAGCTCGATCCGAGTCGCGGCCACCTCGGGCCGCGGGCGGTCGGCGTCGCAGTTGGGGCAGGTGTAGTGGCCCAGGTGCCCGACGAACGCGCGGTCGTAGGAATACGGCGCGCCGCACCGCCGGCAATGCTTCGCGTCGTGCGCGTGCTGTAGCTCGGGTAGCGCGACGGACACGTCCTCGATCCCGAAATAGGTGACGCCGGGCCGCCTGTGCAGATCGCGGTCGCGCCCCAGATCGGCGATCAGCGGATCGTCGGCGCACAGGGCGAGCTCAACTTCGTCGAGCGAGGCGACGAGCTCGGCCCACTCGTCGGCCACGCGCTCGAGCTCGCCATAGCGGTCCAGCTGGTCCCGGAAGAGGTTGCCCAGGACCAGCAGTCGTGGGCGCAGCTGGGGGGCGACGCGGGGCAGCCACGCCTCGTCGATCTCGAACAGGCCCTCGTCGCCCTGCTGCTCAAGCAGCGCCGTCGCCACGCCCCAGTGCATGTTGGAGCCCGCCCGGTTGTGCACCGGGTGGCGGCCTGCCCTCTGCAGGATCCCCGCGATCATTCCGGCCGTGGTCGTCTTGCCGTTGGTCGAGCTGACCACGATCGACCCGCGGTCCAGCCCGGTGACGAGCTGGGGAATGGCGCCGCGGTCCATGCTCAGCAGGACGCGCCCCGGAACGGTGGTGCCGCCGCCGCGTCCGCTCAGCCGGCTGAGCCCGCCCGTCGCACGGGCGACCCAGCATTTGGCGGTGAAGGCGGCGCCCACGTTCGGCTCAGCCCGGGGGGCCGACCAGGTCTCCGTCGGGTGCGATCACCGTCAACGCCCCCCCGAGCACCTTGAGCCGCGCAGGCAGGTCCGCGAGGTGCTCGCCGTCGGCGTAGACGGCGAACTCGCGGTCCGCGGTCACCTGGACGTCGGCGGCCCGGACCACCTTGACCCGCTCCTCCTCGATGTGCGTTCCCTTCCTCGCCTTCGGCATCCCGGCCAGGAAGCGCAGCTTGCCCGAGTGCGCGACCGAGACGACGTCGAAGAGCCCGTCATCGAGCTCGGCTTTCGGCGCGATGAAGAAGCCGCCGCCGAATGCGCGGCTGTTCGCGACCTGGACCGAGTACCCCGCGTAGGAGAACGTCCGCTCCCGGTCGAGCGTGATCGTGAATCTTGCGGCCTTCCACCCGGCCAGCGTGCGGAGGCCCGCGTAGAGGTAGACCAACTCCCCTCTCAGGCGGTCGGTCTCGTTCGCGACCCGGTTCGCGATCGACTCGAACCCGATCGACGCGATCCCAAGGAAGCGCCGGCCGTTGACCTCACCGACGTCAACCTTGCGCGTCGGCCGCTGCGCCAGGAGCGCGACCGCCTCGGCGGGCTGGTCGGAGATCCCCAGCACCCTGGCGAAGTCGTTTCCCCGGCCGCCGGGGACGATTCCCATCGTGGCGCCGGTGCCCGCAAGGGCTCCTCCGATCTGGCCTATCAGGCCGTCGCCGCTGATGACGACCGGCAGCTCGCCGCGCTGGGTGGCGGCTCGCGCCTCCCGGATCCCGTGCTCGAGGCTGCCCGTGACGACAGTGCCGAACTCGAGGCGGCGCGCCCTCATCTGGCGCTCGACCTCGGGGAGGAGCTCAGCCCCGCGTCCGGCGCCGGACGAAGGATTGACGATCAGCAGGTGGCGCTGGCCATCGCTCACGAGGGCAATCTAGCCACGAGGTAGGTCCCGCTGCCCGCCCCGCCGGTCGCCACGGTCTCGAGCCCGTGCTTGCCGAAACCACGGCTCAGGACGGAGTCGGGCGTATAGAAGGGGGTGGAGGGCCCGTTGCTCGCCGCGATCACTACGTGCCCACCGGGACGCAGGACCCGGGCCACCTCGGCGAAGAAGGGCGGCATGTTGAGCTGGGTGATCAGGTCGAAGGACTCGTCTGGCCACGGGAGCTTCGCGGCGTCGGCGACTTTGAACGCGATTCGTCCCTCGGGATCCAGTCCGGTCCTGGCCCGTGCGTGGCGGATCATCTCCTCGGACAGGTCGACTCCGCGGACGCGGGCCTGCGGGAACTCGCGGGCGACGAGCAGGGCCCCGGCGCCGGTCCCGGTTCCCACGTCGAGGGCCCTCTCGGGCGCCGGGCTGACCTCGAGCAGGCCGGCGGCCAAGGGCGCCAGGTACTCCGGCGCGTCTCGCCGGGGCTGGCTCCAGGCGGATGCGGCCCGCTCGAAGACGCGGTGCGTAACGCCCCTGAACAGGGGCCAGAGCACCGGCGCCCTGGTCACGGCGACGTTGATCAGCCGACCCAGGACCTGAAGATGGCGGGGTGGCCCGCCTGCCGGCCCGCCGGGTGGGCTTCCGCCTGCTTCCACACCGCGATCATTCCACGGCGTCCGTCCGGGACGTGGCGATGAACTAGCCTTGCCGACCGTTGGCACGCCGCACCTTCATCGCCGCGCTCCTGGTCGCAGCCGCGCTGGCTCTTACGGCCTGCGGGGATGACGACGACGATGGCGGCGAGGAGGCCTCGGGCCTCCCGGAGGGGTGCACGGAGGCGGAGGCACCCCCGGCCAAGGACCAGCAATTCGAGCGATCCGGACAGCGCCTCGAGAACCCCGCCTCCGTTGTGGTCACCACCAACTGCGGCAGCTTCACGATCGAGCTCGACACTGCTAGGGCGCCCAAGACAACTGCCTCCTTCGCTGGACTCGTCGAGCAGGGCCTCTACGACGAGACCCTTATCCACCGCATCGAGCCCGGGTTCGTGGTCCAGGGCGGGGATCCGCTGGGCGACGGGACCGGGGGACCCGGGTACTTCGTGGACGAGCCGCCGCCTCAGGACCTGACCTACACGCGCGGGGTGGTCGCGATGGCCAAGACCGCCGCCGAGCCTCCCGGGCGCTCGGGCAGCCAGTTCTTCGTCGTGACTGCTCCCGCGGACGCGGGGCTGCCGCCCGACTACGCCCTGCTGGGACGCGTCAGCGAGGGCATCGAGACGATCGAGCGGATAGAGGGCCTGGTCGGCCCTGACGGGCAGCAGTCGGGGAACGCGGTCATCCAGGCGATCACGCTGGAGGAGGGCTGATGGCCAAGGTGAGGATCGGCGACTCGGCGCCCTCTTTCGAGCTGAAGGGAACCGGGAATCGAACCTATCGCCTGAGCGACTACTCGAGCACGGGTGTGATCCTGGCGTTCTATCCCGGGGACTTCACCCCGGTGTGCACCAAGCAATTCTGCTCCTACCGGGACGACGGGGACCGCATCGAGGCCCTCGGGCTGCCGATGCTGGGCATCTCCCCGCAGCCGGTTTCCTCCCATGAGCGGTTCGCCGAGCAGCACGGCCTGCGGATCCCTCTGCTCGCGGACCCCGGCAAGCGGACCGGCCGTGCCTACGGGGTAGTCGGCCCGGGCGGGTTCGTCAGGCGGTCGGTGTTCCTGGTGGATGACGAGGGTGTCATCCGCTATCGCCACGTGGCGCTGTTCGGGCTGCGCTACCAGGACGTGGGCGACCTGGAGCGGGCGGTCGCGGCGGTGGTCTGACGGTGGCGGCCGCACCGGAGCCGCGCGCGTTCGAGGTCGAGCGGGGGGGCTCCCGGCTGCGGGGCGAGGTCCTGGGGGACGGGCCTGCGGTCGTGCTCGTCCATGGCCTGACCGCGACCCGGCGCTACGTCGTCCACGGCTCGAAGGCGCTCGCGCGCTCGGGTTTCGCCCAGGTCTCCTACGACGCCCGTGCCCATGGAGAGTCCGACCCCGCGCCGCGAGGAGAGGGGTACGGCTACGAGCACCTTTCGGCCGATCTGGCCTCGGTCGTGGCTGACCGGACCGAGGGCCCCGTGGTCCTCTGCGGAGACTCCTTGGGCTCCCACACGGTGGCCTCGTGGGCGCTCGAGAGATCCGGCGCGATCGCCGGGGTGGTCCTGATCAGGCCGGTCAGCCTGGGCCTGCCCACCCCTCCGGAATCGCTGGCGTACTGGGACCGCCTGGCCGACGGGTTGGAGCGCGGGGGGGTGGAGGGGTTCATGGCCGCCTACGAGGCCGACTTGAGCGTCGAGCAGCCTTTCGCCGATACGGTCCTGCGCTTCACGAGGGAACGGATGCGGCTCCATCGCCACCCCGAGGCCCTGGCCGATGCCGTGCGCCAGATCGCGCGCTCGGTTCCGTTCGAGGGCACCTCAGAACTCGAGTCGCTCGACCTGCCGGCGCTCGTGGTCGCAAGCCGCGACGAGGCAGACCCGGGCCACCCCCAGGCGGTCGCCGAGGCGTGGGCCGATACGCTGCCGCGGGCGGACCTGACGGTGGAGGGGGAGGGGGAGTCCCCGCTCGCCTGGCAGGGGGGCAGGCTCTCGCGCGCGATCGCGGACTTCTGCGAGACCGAGCCGGTCGCGGACCGCCACCGCTCCTGAGAGGCGCCGGTGACGAGCAAGGGTCCGGGTCATTCCCCGAGCAGCCGCTTCAGGAGCTTGGCGTTCTCGACGGCGAACCCGCGCCAGTCGTTGTTGAAGTACGCGTAGACGTCTCCGTCCCGCCGCCACTGCCGCAGCCGCCTTGCCCAGGTCTCGAGCTCCGAGCGCGAGTAGTTGCCGCCGCGGCCGCGGTTACCGCGGTGAAAGCGGATGAAAGTCCAGTCGGTCGTGCGCTCGTGGGCCTGGAAGGGCCGGGAGGGGTCATCGCCGATCACGAGGGCCACGCCGCGTGCGGCCAGCAGCTCGTAGATCGGGTCGCAGAACCAGCTCTGGTGGCGGAACTCGAAGCAGTGACGGCCCCTCGGCAGCTTGCGCACGGCCTGCGCCAGCCGGTCGTCGTCGCGGTGGAAGTTCTCGGGCAGCTGCCACAGGACCGGTCCGAGCTTTCCGGAGTGAACCATCGACTCGAGCGGGGCGTAGAACCGCTTCACGCCCTGGTCCAGGTTCGTCAGGCGCTTGATGTGGGTCAGATAGCGACTGGCCTTGACCGCGAAGGTGAAGCCCCCCGGCGTGGCTTCGACCCATTTCTCGACGCCGGACGGAGAGGCCAGCCGGTAGAACGTGCTGTTGACCTCGACGGTGTCGAAGACCTGCGAGTAGCGCTCGAGCCAGCGGCGCTGGGGGAGCTTCTCGGGGTAGAGCCGGCCGCGCCAGTCGTCATAGGCCCAGCCGGAGCACCCGATGCGCATCTCGCCGGTCATTGCGGTTATCTACCCGCAGACGGGGGCGGCCGATCAGCGGTCGCGCACGCGTATGACCAGCCGCAGGGCGATGCGACCCAGGCCCTCGCCAGAGGCGTCCCGGAGTAGCCGGCCATCGGCGCACCCTATGCTCTTATCCGCGATGGCAGACGTGGACGCCGGGAACGAGGAGCATCCGATCCACTACAGCGCGGTGCCGCGCGGGACCCCCGTGTTCGCGTCGGACGGGGCCCAGGTGGGCACGGTCCAGCAGGTCGTTGACAACTACCGGGAGCACATCCTCGACGGCTTCGTGATCGCGGCGAGCGATGGGGCCGTGCGGTTCGCGGACGCGCCGGAGGTGGCCCGCACCACCAACCGCGCGGTCACCCTGACGATCGACGCTGCCGCGCATGCTGGGCGGCGGCTGGCGCAAGCACTAACCCCCCGGGAGCCGAAGCGATGACACCCGAGCCCGCGCCGCAGACGGACATGGACACGTTTATGGCGGTCGACATGCGGATAGGCCGCGTGACCGCGGTCGAGGACTTCCCCGAGGCGCGTACGCCCGCCTGGAAGCTGACGATCGACTTCGGGCCGGAACTGGGGCAGAGGTGCTCGTCGGCCCAGATCCGCAACTATGACCGCCAGGACCTCGAGGGCAGCCTGGTGGTCGCAGTGGTGAACTTCCCGCCCCGCCAGATCGGCCCGTTCCGCTCCGAGGTGCTGGTGCTGGGCGCGGTGGACGACGAGAAGCGCGTGATCCTGCTGCGCCCCGACGAGGACGTCGCCCTGGGAGCCCGGATCGCGTAGTGCTGCTTCTTCACCCGCCTTCGACTTGACATAACGGGCCTTATCGAGCGTTCCGTCTCTCGCGGCCGGGTCGCGTCCGGCGGGCGCTGTGAGATCCCCCCATGCAGTGTTTTCCGGAGAACCGCTCCTGGAGGGCGCTCTCGGCGACCGTCACCGCAGGCGCCGAATGCGCCCACTGCGGATCCCGCGATGACCTCGTGGCACACCACAGGATCCCGCGGCGCTATGGCGGGCTCGATGTCCTGTCCAATCTCGAGCCCGTATGCCGCAGCTGCCACCCGCGCGTCGAGCAGGAATCGATCGCCCATGCCAAGCTGGTCTGGGAACGGCCCGAGCGCCCCGAGACCGCGTGGATACCGCGCAGGCGCCCGCGCATGATCCCGCCCTACTAAGCCGGGCGCGGCCACCGGGTTTACGCGTTATGGGTTTACCGGTTATCCGGGCCCAGGCGGCCCGCGAAGAACTCTGCCAGGTTGAGATCGGTGAGACGCTGGTCGGCAGCCATCCGTGGAGCATCAGGACGGGCTCGCCCGCTCCCCGCTCGCGGTAGTGGAGCCGCATCCCCTCCTCTCGGCGAAGGCGCTGCTGGTGTCGGGGGCCATCGAAGCCACGGCCCGACGCTATCGGGTCAGCTCAGCAGCTCGGCGATGAGGACGACCGATCCGAAGATGAATGCGACCACTGCGATCGCGCCGATCAGCTTCGGATCCGGGCCCCCGTGGATGCCCGTCTCGTGCACTGCGACGTGCCCCTTGCCCCGGGCGATCAGCCAGCGGTTGGCGGGGAACGCGAACGCCCCCGCGATCACCAGCGCCACCGACAGGCTGCCCCAGAAGAGCATGTTGGTCAGTCCTGCCTCCATCGCCCCGGGGATCGCGAGCATGATCGCGTTGTCCACCACCTCCATGATGCCGATGCTGATCGTGTCAGAGGCCAGGGCGATCGGGACCACGGCCCCCAGGGCGAGGCCGGCGCGCAGGAGCGGCACGCTCGTCAGGGTGTAGCCGAACAAAAAGGCTAGGGCGACGGCGAGCGCGATAGTCCCCCAGTCCGAGAAGCCGAGGGCCGTCCCGACCACCATGCCGGTCACCTCGCCGATGGCGCACCCGGTCAGGCAGTGCAGGGTCGCGCTGAGCGCCACGGCGTCGAGCGCTCGCCCCGAGGTAGGCATCTCGTGATGATCGTGGTGCCCGTCGTGCTCTGGGTGAGCAACGGCCTCCTCCGGCTGGGGCTCGGGATGGGCTCTGGCGTCCACGAGAGAAAGGCTAGCCAGCGGCGCCTCAGCCGGCGCAGCCCTCGACCTGCTCGCGGAACGCCCGTGCGGGCTCGTCCTCGAACACCACGACGGCGTTCTGCTTCTTCACGACGACCGCCTGGGCCGCCCCGAAGCTCTGCTTCGCCCCCTCGATGTCCGCGGCAGTCTTGCTCGCCTTCTCCTCGTCGCGCTCGACGATGAGATCCGCGATCTCGCCGTCGTCGGACAGCACCCGGAAGTCCGGCGAGGCGCTGCCCAGGCTCGCGCTCGCGCCCAGGTCCGACGCCTCGACGGCGAGGCCGGCCTCGGTCAGGCAGTCGCGCACGGAGTCCTCGGAGGCGCCCTCGCCGCCGTCGTCGCCCCCGCATCCGCCCGCCACCAGGATCAGGCCCGCCACCAGGGCGAACGCCGTCCTGCGGACTCGCGGGGGCATGCGCATTAGGGCGGAAGCTACCTTGCGGAAAGCTGATGCGGCGTTCCCGGGGGATGAAGGCCGCCGCGCCGGTTGCCGGCACCCGCGAAACGGGTCCCGACTTGGAACTGTGATCCAGCCTAGTTCGCGCCCGCGCGACGCCGCGTCCGTGCCTTTCCACAGGGCATGTCCGTGGAAGTACGTACGACCCTGCGGGCCGATGAAGGTGCGGCTGAGGCCGACTCGCCAGAATCAGGGCATGGAATCGGACCCCGCATCCGGCGTCGGCGTCCTCGCGGCGATGGCGGCCGGCCTTGTCTCGTTCCTCTCCCCCTGCGTGCTCCCACTCGTGCCGGGCTACCTGTCCGCGGTCACGGGCGTCTCGGCTACAGAGATCGAGGACGCGAGCTGGCGGCGGGTCCTCCCCCCCAGCCTGGCGTTCGTCGCGGCCTTCTCGGTCATCTTCGTCCTCCTGGGACTCACCGCCACCGGCCTGGGCAGCGCTCTGCGCGACAATCTCGCGACGCTCGAGAAGGTCGCCGCCGCCCTGATCATCGCGATGGGCGCCTTCTTCATCGCGGCCCTGTTCGTCCCCAGGCTCAACCGCGAATGGCACGTCGACGGCCTCATGGAGCGCGCGGGCAACAGCGGGCCGATCGTGGTCGGCGCGGCGTTCGCAATCGCCTGGACACCCTGCGTCGGCCCGACGCTGGCGGCGATTCTCGCGGCCGCATCGCTGTCTGACTCGGCGGCCCATGGCGCCCTGCTCCTGGCCTTCTACTCCGCTGGCCTGGCCATTCCGTTCCTGCTCACCGCAATCGCGTTCACGCGGATGACCACCGCCTTCGCAGCGGTGAAGCGCCACTACGCGGTCATCATGGCCATCGGGGGAGCGGTATTGATCGCGATGGGTGTTCTGATCTGGAACGGTGAGCTGACCCGGCTGAACGGCGAGATCCAGGGGTTCTTCGACGACGTCGGTCTCAACATCTGGAACTTCTAACGTCGGGTGGCCGGGCCGGTCGCCCCTGCCGGGCTGGCCGGCTGGCCAGTCCCGATTAGACTGACCCGTCGCATGAGCGAGCAGCCGACAACCGCGATCATCGGGGCGGGCATCAGCGGCCTCACGGCCGGCAAGGCGCTCGGCGACCGGGCACTGCCCTACACCTGCTTTGAGAAGAGCGACGACGTCGGCGGCAACTGGTACTTCGGCAACCCCAACGGCGCCTCGTCCGCCTACCGCTCGCTCCACATCGACACGGCGCGCGACAGCGTCTCCTTCCGGGACATGCCGATGGGCCCGGACTATCCGGACTATCCCCACCACGCCGACATCCGCGAGTATCTGGGCCGATACGCGGACGCGTTCGGGCTGCGCGAGCGCATCCGCTTCCACACCCCGGTCGAGCGCGCCGAGCGCAAACCGGGTGGCGGCTGGCGTCTGACGCTTGCTGACTGCTCCAGCGAGGAGTTTGACTTCCTGATCGTCGGCAACGGCCATCACTGGGATCCCCGCTACCCGGACTTCCCCGGCAGCTTCCAGGGGGAGACCCTCCACTCCCACCACTACATCGATCCCACCGACCCGATGGATCTGCGCGGCAAGCGGGTTCTGGTCGTGGGCATCGGCAACAGCGCCGTCGACATCGTCTCGGAGCTGTCCCGCAAGGGCGTGGCCGAGAAGGTCTTCCTGTCGACCCGCAGCGGCGCCTGGGTCATGCCGAAGTACCTGTTCGGCAAGCCGGTCGGGAACCTCATCAAGACGTCCCCACACCTGCCCCTAAAGCTGCAGCGCTGGCTCGCCCGTCCGATCCCATACATCGCCTCGGGCCGCATGGAGGACTTCGGGCTGCCCAGGCCGAACCACAACTTCCTCGAGGCACACCCCACGGTCTCGAGCGAGCTTCTGCTTCGCCTCGGCTCCGGCGACGCGGAGGCGAAGCCCAACGTCGAGGAGCTGGCCGGTGACAGCGTCCGCTTCGAGGACGGCACCACCGAGCAGGTGGACGTGATCGTCTGGGCGACGGGCTACAAGATCTCCTTCCCGTTCTTCGACGAAGACTTCCTCTCCGCGCCGGACAACCGCCTGCCCCTGTACAAGCGGATCTTCAGGCCCGGCGTCGAGGATCTCGCCCTGATCGGGTTCGCGCAGGTCATCCCCACCCTGTTTCCCTTCGTCGAGCTGCAGAGCAAGCTCGTCGCGGCCTACGTCGGCGGCGACTACGCCCTTCCCCCCCGGGAGGAGATGGAGCAGGCGATCCGGCTCGACGAGGAGCGGCTTAACAGCCATTACGCCGACCGCCCTCGCCACACGATGCAGGTCGACTGGTACGTCTACGAGCACGACATCCGCGCCCGTGAGTGGCCGGCGGGACGCGAGCGCGCCGCCCGGGGCATGGCGGCGAGGCTGGCGGGCCGGGCCGAGAGCCGGGAGGCAGCCGCTGCCTGAGCGTCGGGACGTGCGCTTCGAGAGCGGCGGGGAGACCCTGGCCGCCTGGCACCTGACAGGCGATGGGGACGCGTTCGAACGGCCCGCCGGGCGGCCGTGCGTCGTCATGGCGCACGGGATCGGAGGCACCCGCGACTCCGGGCTGTTGCCCTTCGCCGAGGCGTTCGCCGAGGCGGGGCTGGACGTTTTGCTGTTCGACTATCGCTCTTTCGGGGACTCGACCGGCGAGCCGCGCCAGCAGGCGTGGCCGCCGCATCATCGCGAGGACTACCGCGCCGCCGTCGCGTTCGCGCGAGGGCTCGGCGGCGTGGACTCCGAGCGAGTCGTCCTGTGGGGCAGCGCGTGGTCCGGCGGTCACGTCGTATACGTCGCCGCCGAGGACAACCGCATCGCGGCCGTCATCTCCCAGACGGCCGACCTGGACGGGATGCGGACTGTGATGGAGATCGTGCGCGACGGCGGTCTCGGGCAGCTGCTTAGGCTCACCGCGCACGGGCTGCGAGATGCGGTCGCCGCGCTTCGCGGTGCGGAGCGGCACAACATCCCGATCGTCGCCCGTCCCGGATCCCTGGCCGCGATGAGCAGCGAGGAGGCACAGCCCGGTTACGAGTCGATCGCGGGGCCGACCTGGCGCAACGAGGTCACCGGCACTGCGGCGCTGGCGGAGGGAATGAACCGGCCCATCTCACGCGTGGGCGACATCTCCTGCCCGATTCTGATCCAGGTGGCCGAGCGCGACTCGATCACCCCGCCCGCCGCCGGCAAGGCGGCCGCCTGGCGCGCCAAGGGGCGCTCCGAGGTCAGGGAATACCCGTGTAACCACTTCGACATCTACAAGCCGCCCTGGCGCGAGCGGGCGATCGCCGACCAGGTGCACTTCCTGCGCCGCCACCTCGGGGCCAGGTCACCGGCGGAGGAGTCCGCCGTCGCCTGAGACCCGGGCCTCGGTCGCGGCTCCTTCTAACCTCGGGATCGTGATCGCCGACGTCGCAGAGGCCGATTTCGAGACCAGGGTGCTGGAGCGCTCCCGCGAGGTGCCGGTCGTGGTCGACTTCTGGGCCGAGTGGTGCGGGCCGTGCCGGACGCTGGGGCCGGCGATCGAGAGCGCCGTGCGTGCCAGGGAGGGCGCCGTGGAGCTGGCCAAGGTGGACGTGGACTCGAACCAGCGGCTCGCCGCTTCCTTCGGCATTCAGGGGATACCGGCGGTCAAGGCGTTCAGGGACGGCAAGGTCGTCGCCGAGTTCGTCGGCGCCCAACCGTTGGCCCAGATCGAAGGGTTCCTGGACGAGCTGGTGCCTTCCGAGGCCGAGCAGCTGGTCGCGTCGGGCGATGAGGACTCCCTGCGCCGTGCGCTCGAGCTCGACCCGCACCAGTCGGCCGCCGCAGTAGCGCTGGCGAAGCTGCTTCTGGCGCGCGGTGACGCCGAGGAGGCCCTCGAGGTGCTCGCTCCGCACAGGGCCGGCTTCGTCGCGGACGGCCTGGCCGCACGCGCGGAGCTGGAGCTGGGCGAGGCGAACCGCGCCACCGACAGCGGGAACGACGCCGCGCATGCCGGGAGTGATGCCGCCTCCTCCCTTCACTCGGCGTTCGGCGCCTGGGACGACGGGCGCCCGGAGGATGCGCTGGAGAAACTGCAGCTCGCGGTCGCTGAGACCGGCGACGAGCACGCCAGGGACCTGATCCGCCGCGCGATGGTGGGGATCTTCACAGAGCTCGGCCCGGGCCATCCCCTCGCTGCCGAGCACCGCCGCCGCCTCGCAAGCGCCCTGAACTAGGCTCCCCCATTCGCCGGCCCCTAGCTCGACGGCCCGACCGGCGTCTTGGTCGGGACGGCCACCTCGATGGGGATGCCGAGCGCCTCGGCCTCCTCGATTCCCTCACCGTCAAGGTCGCGCGAGCAGACGATCCGGAAGCGGCCGGTGCCGATCTCGGGGTCCGGGACGATCGGGAGGCCACGGATCTCCTGCCAGCCCAGACGCTCGGCCTCGAAGGGATTCATCCTCACCTCTGCCGCTGGGAACGGGCAGTTCGAGTTGTGCTGGTCGATCGCCCTAGAGATGGCCTCGAGGTTCTTCGGCTCCGCCTTGCTCACGCGGCCAACATAGATCATCAGGCCGGGTGCGATGCACGCCTCGCTGCCGGGCGCCGTCGGAGTTCTCTCCTATCGTGGAAGGGGTGATCGCCCACGTGGACATGGACGCCTTCTACGTCTCGATCGAGATGCTGCGCCACCCCGAGCTGCGCAAAAAGCCGGTCGTGGTCGCCCACGATGGGCCCCGGGGAGTGGTCACCACCGCCTCCTACGCCGCTCGCAGGTTCGGCGTCCACTCCGCGCTGCCGATGGTGACCGCACGCCGCCGTTGCCCGGACCTGACGGTGCTGCCTGTCGACATGGCGCTCTACAGGCGCGGCTCGAAGAAGGTGATGGAGACGCTGTCCGACTTCAGCGACGCGGTCGAGGTGGTCGGCCTCGACGAAGCCTATGTGGACCTCTCCGGCTCCCCCGTGCCGCAATCCCGGGCCCGTGAGATCAAGCACCGCATCAGGCAGGCAACGCGCCTGGTCTGCTCGATCGGGCTCGGGCCGAACAAACTGATGGCCAAGATCGCCTCCGACCTGGACAAGCCGGACGGCCTGTTCGTGCTGACCGATGAGAATTGGCTGGAGAGCGTCGGCGAGAAGCCGGCGTCCCTGCTGCCGGGAATCGGCCCCCGCACGTCCGAGCGCCTGCGCACCGCGGGCATCGAGACCGTCACCGAGCTTGCGCGGGCGCCCGACGGCGTCCTGGAGGGCGCATTCGGGCCTCGCCACGGCCCCGCCCTGCGCGAGCTTGGAAACGGCGTCGGCTCGACCGCGCTGACGACCGAGCGCGCGCGCAAGTCCGAGAGCCGTGAGACGACCTTCCCCCACGACGTCACGGACCGCGGGCGGATGCTGGAGACCGTGGACGCCCTCGCGGAATCAGTCTGCCGCAGCCTTGCGGGCCACGGCGTCACGGGCAGGACGGTGACGCTCAAGATCCGGCTCACCCCCTGGCGTACCCATACGCGCTCCCGGACCCTGCCGTCGGCCACCTGTGATCCCGCCACCGTCGTCGGCGTCGCGCGCGAGCTGCTGGAGCGCTTCAGCCCGCAAGCGCCGGTCCGGCTGCTCGGCGTGGGTGTCGCGGGCCTCGTCGCGGACGAGGGCCACGCGCCGCTGAACGTCGGCACGGACGGCCGCCCTGAGAACGGCGAGGGCCCGGAGCGGGACGCCCCCCTCGCGGAGGGCGCTCCGTCCGGGCCCGGATCCCAGGAGCGCCTTGCGCTCTGAGCGGTCGCATGTGATTCGCGGGTTCTACTTGGTGCTCAGCACCATCCCGGTCGAGCCGAACCCTAGCTTCGCTTTCAGGGCGGCGGTCAGGTCCCACTCGCGGCCGGCCGCATAGGGTCCGCGGTCGATCACCCGGGCACGAGCCGTGCGACCGCGATAGCGGAACACGACCTTGGTGCCGCAGGGAAGCGACTTGTTGGCGACGCCGATGATCGACGGGGTGAGCGTCTTCCCGCATGCCGTCCGGTTTCCGTAGAGGCCCGGCCCGAAGTAGGAGGCGTGCGAGGACCGGTAGGAATGAATCGTCTGCGAGCGCGAGCGGGCCCGCTTGGCGTGCTCGGTGCCACGTGCGACGGCCTTCGCCTTGAAGACTCCCATGCTGGGAGTGCTCCAGCGCAGGCGGAACGTCCCGTCCTTGCGGGTCCGGACGCTCCTGACCTTGCGGCCGCCGATCGTGACCGTGACCCAGCGCCTGCCGCCAGGCGCGGCCTTTCCGCGCATCTTCACCTTGTCGCCGGCCATGACGTGCCGCGTAACCCGGAGCTTCACCTTCGAATCGGCGCGTCCGCCGCTGGTCGCGGCTTCGGTCCCATCCTCCGGCGCAGGCGCCGGGGCCGTCTGTGCGGCCGCGAGGCCGCCGGTCGTGAACAGCATGCTTGCCACGGGCAGCAGCGCAAGCGCGGCCCGTTTCCGCCTCCAATGGAAGCGTCTCAAGTGAAACACCCTGCCTTTCTTCGCCGCCTACGGGGTTAGCTGACGGGCTCGCGGCGGCTCGTGATGAGCCATTACCGCTAAGGGCGGAACACCGCCCCACTCGCCCCACCTGCTTGGGCCCCCCGCTCGCCCGATATCCGTCAGGGCGACTCGGCGGTTCGTTTTCTCTACAACGCCGCGGCAGGTTACGAGTTGCTCACACGCTTTCTGTGTGACGGTTCGCACACTTCGTGTGCGAACATCTTCTCTGTCATGAGCGACCGCCTGTCCGGACTCGATTCCTCGTTCCTGCACCTCGAGCGCGATGAGGACACGCACATGCACGTGGCATCCACCACAATCTTCGAGGGCCCCGGGCCGGGCTACGTGGAGTTCCGCGACCACATCTCCTCGCGGCTCCACCTGGTCCCACGCTTCAGGCAGAAGATCAGGTCCGTCCCGTTCGGCCAGGGCCGCCCGGTCTGGGTCGACGACCCGCACTTCAACCTGAGCTACCACGTCCGTCACACCTCCCTGCCCCCGCCCGGCAGCGAGGAGCAGCTGAAGAACCTGGCTGCACGTGTCTTCAGTCAGCAGCTCGACCGCTCCAAGCCGCTCTGGGAGCTGTGGCTGATCGAGGGCCTGAAGGGCGGCCGCTTCGCGATCGTCGGCAAGACTCACCATTGCCTGGTGGACGGCGTCTCGGGGGTGGACATAACGACGGTCCTCTTCGACATGGAGCGCGAGCCCGCCGATGGGCCGGCGCCGCGCGAGCAATGGATCCCACAGCCCGAGCCGAGTCGCGCCGAGCTGCTCTCGGAGGCGCTCATCGAGCGCGTCGTCAGCCCCCAGGAGATCTCCCGCGGCTTCCGCCGCATCGTGCGGGGGCCTCGGCGGATGCTCTCCAGGATCGCCGCCGACGTCGCCGCCGCCGGCGCCTTCGCGTGGGCCGGCATCGGAGCGCCGGCGACCCCGTTCAACGTCGACATCGGCGGGCACCGCCGCTTCGAGATGGTGCGTGCGTCCCTGGGGGACCTGAAGCAGGTCAAGAACGAGTACGGCGGGACCGTGAACGACGTGATCCTCGCGGCAGTCTCGGGGGGCCTGGGTCGCTACCTGCGCGCCCGTGGGCACGCCACGAAGGGAGTGGAGATGCGTGCCCTCGTGCCGGTCAGCGTGCGTACCGCAGAGCAGAAGGGCGCGCTAGGCAACCGCGTCTCGGGGATGATGGCCCCGCTTCCGGTGGGGATAGAGGACCCGGTCGAGCGGCTGCGCTTCGTCACCGAGGCGATGGGCGACCTGAAGGCCTCCAAGCAGGCCATGGGCGCCAGCTTGATGACGCAGCTGACGGACTTCGCGCCGCCCACGATCTCGGCGCAGGCCGCGCGCTTGCAGTCGCGTCAGCGCTTCTTCAACCTCGTCGTCACGAACGTGCCGGGTCCCCAGTTCCCGCTGTACCTGATGGGACGCCGGATGGAGCGCGTGTTCCCGATGGTGCCGCTCGCCAAGAGGCAGGCGCTGTGTGTGGGGATCATGAGCTACGACGGCCAGGTCAACTTCGGCCTGATCGGAGACTACGATGCGATGGCCGACCTGAAGGACTTCGCCGACGACCTCCAGGCCGCTCTCAGCGAGCTGGTCGGCGCCGGCGGCGGGCGCCGGGGATTCTTGCGGCGGTTCGTGTCGAGCTCGGACCGCGAGCAGGCCGGCGCCAGGGTGAACGGCCACACCGAGGGCCGTCCCGCCGATCCGCATAGCGAATCGGGAGCGCATAAGGACCCGGAGTACTAGGAGCTGGTCGCGTCCCTCAGGGGGCCGCCTTCGTGCGCGAAGGCCTCCCGGTGGGTGGTACGCAATACGTCCTCACCCCAGATCGGGGTGTCGAAGCGCTCGCGGACCCTCGCCCGCAGCAGCTCGTCCAGGTCCTCGCGGCGGGCCAGATCGTACTCCGAGCCTGACTCGGCGTCCGGGTACCCCGGGTGCGTCATCCACTCGGTCACCCCGACCGGCAGGTCGCGCAGCTCGGCCGGCTCGGCGGGCTCGTTGCTGCGCATTCGGCCCAGCAGCAGATCCGGGGTATCCACCCCACGCTCCTGCAGCCACTGCCTGTGGTCGCGGCTGACCGATCGCACTGGAATCTTGATCTGCTCGGCAAGCTGCAGTACCGGGGTTGCCAGCTCGGGTCGCGCATGACAATGCTTGTGCCCGTCCAAGTAGGAGGGCCAGCGGTGAAACAGGTCGACGAACCGATCGAGCTGCACGCGCAGCGACGTGCGCGCGGGGGCTCCGCTGCGCGCCCCCCAGCGCCCTTCGAAGTCGATGTGGAGGCCCACCTCCACCCCGCTCTCGAGCAGCGGCTTCGGATCGCAATGCGTGCCCTCGACCATCACGCTTACCGAGTCGACGGCGCCGGCCTCGACCGCGGCGAGGATGCCCTCGTTGTATGACGGCCAGTACCCGTAGTCGTCCGCGGTGATGATCAGGCGCCGGGTGTTATTGGCTCCGTCCATGGCTCCCAAATGATGCCCGCCTCGGCGAATTCCCACCCATCGGTCAGATTCACGTCTCGCCGGAGGCCAAGATGGCCCGCATGGCGAGGGAGGCCGGGCCGATCCATCACCGCTACGTGTTCAGGTTCGGGGATCTCGTGGCGGCCACGGACTTGGGCCCCTCGCTTGCGATCGCCGAGGCGTTGAGCGGCCAGATCTATCTGGTCACCGTGGTGGCGCTGATCGTCGCCAACCTCAGTGCCTCGCACGAGCCCCGCGAGAGCGGGCCGCTGGCGGGCGGAGGAGGTCGGCCCTAGGCGGCGCGGTCCTCCCGCTCGAGCTCCAGCAGCGACCAGAAGACGTGGCCGGAGTCCGGGATCCGCGGGGGAACCTTGCGGTACTGGCGGTTCTGGGCCCACGCCAGGTAACCCTCGAGGCGGCGGACTATTGAGCGTCGCGTCGCGGTGGTCGGCTCCACCGCAGCGTGCTGGAGCGCCCACAGCCAGGCGTTCGCCTCGGCTTCCAGGCGCGGCGCGGAGCGGCCGGGACCCACCAGGTGGCCGATCTCGTGGAGGGCGATGAAGTAGGACACCTGGCCCTTGATGGCCGGGATCGAGATCTCCAGGCGCCCGCCCCTCCACCGGATCGCCCGCCCGCGCCCGGAGGACCCGGCGAGCTCGATTCCGTGCTCCTCGCACAGCTCCTCGACGTGGTCCTCCATCGTCTCGACGTCGCGCCGCATGGGGAGGCAGGGTAGCCCTGCCTCCGGCCATACTTGAGGCATGGCCGAAAGCACGCCGATCCGTTTGGCGCTGGCGCAGATGGATCCCACGGTGGGCGACATCGCGGGCAATCGCACGCTCCTCGGGGAGCAGATCGGTGCCGCGCAGGACGCGGGTGCCGACCTGGTCGTCTGCCCTGAGCTGGCGCTGTCGGGCTACCCCCCCGAGGACCTGGTCCTGCGCCGAGACTTCCTCGACGCGTCCCGCGAGGCCCTGGACGACCTCGCTTCGCAGGTCGACGGGATCGTGGCGCTAGTCGGGTTCCCAGAGCGCGCCGAGAGGCCACAGCAGCCGCCCCCGAACCCCACTATCGACCCGCTCGTCGCGACCGCGCACAACTCGCTGGCCGTGCTCGCGTCGGGCGAGGTCGCCGGGGTATACCGCAAGATCCGTCTGCCGAACTACGGCGTCTTCGACGAGGGCCGCTACTTCAAACCGGGCGGCCGGGCGGCGATGATCGAGGTCGCGGGCGTCCTCGTCGGCCTGACTGTCTGCGAGGACATCTGGGTGCCGGGGTTCCCCGAGAGCGCGCCCGCCGCCGCGGGCGCGCACCTGGTCGTCAACGCGAGCGCCTCCCCGTTCGCGCGCGGCAAGGGGGACGCCCGCGAGCGCATGATCGCCGACCGCGCGAGAGCGAACGGAGCGGTCTTCGCGCTGTGCAACACCGTGGGAGGGCAGGACGAGCTGATCTTCGACGGGCGCAGCGTGGTGATGGCCGCGAACGGGGAACTGATGGCTCGCGCCGCCCAGTTCCAGCCTGAGCTGGTGGTGTGCGACCTGCTCCTGCCCGCCGAGCCCGAGGGCGGGGGCGCGGCCGCGGGCGGGACCATGGCCGAGGGTCACCGCGACGGTGGGGCCGGTCGCGTCCCCGCTCCGGTCGTGCTGTCCTCGCACGACCGCGAACACGAGATTCCCCATGGGCGCGTTGAGCCGCGTTTCGCCGAGACGGCTCCTGAGGAGAGAGAGATCTACGACGCGCTCGTGCTCGGAGTGCGCGACTACGTCCGCAAGAACGGGTTCGCGGAGGTGGTGCTGGGCCTGTCCGGCGGCATCGATTCCGCGCTCGTGGCGCAGGTCGCGTGCGACGCGCTCGGACCCGAGCGGGTCCACTGCGTCGTTATGCCCTCTCCGCACTCCAGCGAAGAGACCCAGTCGGACGCCCGCGCCATCGCGGTCAATCTCCGTGCCGACTTGATCGAGCTGCCGATCGCCGAGCCTATGGACGCCTTCCAGCGCGCCCTGGCGGACAGCTTCGAGGGCACCGATCCCGGCGTCGCCGAGGAGAACGTGCAAGCCCGCATCCGCGGCAACCTCCTGATGGCGCTCTCGAACAAATTCGGATGGCTCGTCCTCGCCACCGGAAACAAGTCCGAGTACGCCGTCGGCTACGCGACGCTCTACGGCGACATGGCCGGCGGCCTGGCGGTGATCAAGGACGTGCTGAAGACCTGGGTCTACCGCCTGGTCCGCGACCGCAACGAACGCGCCGGAACCGCCCTGGTCCCCGAGTCGGTCCTGGAGCGCCCTCCCACCGCCGAGCTGCGCCCCGACCAGCGAGACGAGGACTCACTGCCCCCCTACGACATGCTCGACCGGGTCCTGGAGGCCTACGTCGAGCGCGACCTGGGCCGAGAGGTGATGGTCGCCGACGGCCTTCCCGAGGACGTAGTAGTCGAGGTTATCCGCCTGGTGGACCGCGCTGAGTACAAGCGGCGCCAGGCGCCCCCCGGCATCCGCGTCTCGAACAAGGCGTTCGGCCGCGACCGCCGGCTGCCAATCACCAATCGCTTCAGCGGCCTGCGCCCACGCCTGCCGCGCTAGCCGCCCGCTAGCGCGCCGGGCGGATCGCGATCGTCATGCGGGAGAGGGCGCAGAGGCGGTCCTCGTCGTCCCGTATCTCCACGTCCCAGATCCAGGTGGTGCGGCCGCGGTGGCGGGCGACCGCCATCGCCTCGATGTTGCCCTCCGAAACAGGGCGCAGGAACGCGGTGTCGTTGGACTGGCCCATGGCGACCTTGCCCTGGTCCTTGACCGCGAAGTAGGTGGCCGCCGAGGTGAGGCTCTCGGCGAGTGCGGCGTGAACCCCCCCGTGGACGATGCCGTAGGGCTGCAGATGTTCCGCGCGGACGGCGATGCGCGCCCGGGCACCGTCGGGGTCCAGCTCCATCCACTCGACCCCGATCTTCTCCGCGAAGCCGCGGGGCTCGTCGCCGGCGTCCGGGCCACCCCCCGCGTCGTTCGCCCCGTCGTTCATCGCCGCACAACACTAGTCATCTAGGCTCTGCCGCCGGGATGGCGCTGAGCGACGAACAGCGGGCACTGCTCCAGCTGCTGTTGGAGGGCGGACAGGGATACGAGGACATCGGGTCCCTGCTCGGCATCTCCGCGGACGAGGTTCGGTCGCGCGCCCGGGATGCGCTGCGCGAGATCGGCGGCGCGGATCCCGACTCCCAGGTGCAGCTGAGCGACTATCTGCTCGGCCAGGCCGACCCGATCGGGCGGGCCGACGCGGTCCGCTTCCTTCAGCACGACCCGGAGGCGAACGCCCTGGCGGGTCGTCTGGTGGCCCAGCTGCGGCTGATCGCGCCCCGCGCGAACCTGCCCGAAATTCCGGACTCGCGCGCTCGCCGCGGCGCGCGCGCTTCGGGCGCCGGACGGCCCGAGGCGGCTAGAGGTGGGCTCTCCGAGCGGTTCTCGGGCGCGATGAGCGGAGGCGCGCACTCCAAGCGCCGAAGCCAGCTCCTGGTCGGCATCGGGGCGCTGCTGCTGCTCGTGGTCGTCGGCGTACTGGCGATCGCGGGCGTGCTCGGGGGCGACGACGACGGCGAGGGTGGCGGAGACGGGACGACGACCGCGGCCGGGGGCGCCGAGGATTTGGTCATCGTCCAGCTGGCTGCCCTCCAGTCAGGCTCCGAGGCGAGCGGCCAGGCTACCTTCGCCCAGATTCAGGACCAGCCGGTCCTGCAGCTCAACCTGAACGACCTCTCCCCCACCTCGGGCGAGCAGATCTACGTCGTCTGGCTCTACGCGTCCGATCGCGCCGCGTTCCCGCTCGCTCGCGACCGCGTGACCGAGAGCGGCACGTTGACGGGCGCCACTCCCATCGGGTCCGACATCGCGCCCCTGCTCGGCCAGTTCCGCTGCATCGACGTTTCCCTGGCGACCCGCGCCGAGACCGAGGCCGCGATCCGGCAGGCCGTGGAGGGCGGCCAGGCGTTGCCGCGCCACACGGGCGAGTCGGTTCTGCGAGGACAGATCCCGGCCGCGCCCGGCGGGAGTGCTCCCAGCGGGGCCGACTCGCAGTGCGAGCTCGACCCAGCGGCGCTGCAGGGCGGCGGCCAGGGCAGCGCGCAGGGTGGCCAGTAGACCCCAATGGGATCTGGCGCGAACCCGAGAGCCCTAGTCGCCCGGTAGCAGCTTGCCCGGATTCATGATCCCAGCCGGGTCCAGCCTCTCCTTCACCGCCCGCAGCGCCTCGACTCCAGCGTCGCCGATCTCGGCGCGCATGTAGGGCGCGTGGTCGCGACCGACGGCGTGGTGGTGGGTGATGGTCGCCTCGGCGGCGAGGATCGCCTCGCTTGCGGCGCGCTTGGCCCGGCGCCATTGCTCGATCTCCTCTCCCTCCCGGGCGGCGGTCAGGAAGGTGAAGTAGAGCGAGGCGCCGTCCGCGTAGGCGTGGGAGAGGTGGCACATGACGATGGACTGCGGTCCCAGAACCTCCCTGAGTGCTTCTCCCACGCCCGCGTAGAGCTCGTCGAGCCTGCTCCAGGTGTGTGCGGTCTCCAGCGTCTCGACGAGGACGCGCATCCCAAGCAGCTCGTCGCGCAGGTAGGGCCCCTCGAACCGCGACCTCTCCCAGGAGCGCCCCGCCGCCCTGCCGAGGGGGACGGCCCCGCCCTCCCGAAGCCGACGGGAGCCCAGTGACCGCCGCCTGCGCACGGACTCGCGCTCGCCCTCGTATCCGCAGATCAGGAGGCAGCCGCCGCTGCGGCGGCGCAGTCGCAGATACGCGTCCAGCGCCCTCTTCTGGAGCCCGTCCGAGCCGGACAGCCGGAGCGAGACGCGGGTCTCCTCCTCGTCGGAGAGGCGCAGTACGTCGGGGGCCTCGTCGTTCTGGATCAGCGTCCGGACGATTGCTGCGCCCGCGGCGAAGTCCTCAGCCACCCAGCCCTCGAACGACCTCTCCTGCGGCACGGGGCGCACGCGGCAGACCACGTCCGTGATCACCCCCAGCGTCCCCTCGGACCCCAGGACCAGCTCGCGCAGCGCTGGGCCCGCCGCGGTGTGCGGGACCGCTAGCGTTCGCAGGGGCCCCACGGGGGTCGTCAGCTCGACCGAGGTGACCAGCTCGTCGAAACGGCCGTAGCCGGTGGACGCCTGTCCCGCCGAGCGCGTGGCCGCGTAGCCGCCGATGGTCGCCTGTTCGTAGGACTGCGGGAAGTGGCCGAGCGTCACGCCCAGTTGCCCCAGCTCCAGCTCGGCTTCGGGACCCCGCAGGCCGGGGCCCAGGCGCGCCGTCAGCGAGGTTGCGTCCAGCTCGACTGAGCGCAGCGCCCTCAGGTCCAGTGAGAGCACCGCGGAGTGAGGTCCCGAAATCGCGTCGAGGCCTCCGACGACGCTCGAGCCGCCGCCGTAGGGAACGACGGCGACATCCGCGTCCGAGCACGCCTCGAGCAGAGCCGCGACGCGTTCGCGCGATTCGGGCGCCGCGATGGCGTCCGGAGCCAGGTCGAGCGTTCCCGAGCGCAGGCGGACCAGATCCGGGTAGCTCCTGCCCGCCGCATGGCGAAGGCGGTCCTCGGCGGCGGTCGAGAGGGCCGCCTCGCCCGCCGCACGACGCACGGCCTCGGGCATCGGCCGGGCCTCCGGCAGCGCGACCTCCGAGATCGGGGGCGGCTCGGCGCGGTCCGTCCGCTGGATCCCCAGCTCTGAGCGGAGCGCCGCCAAGGTGGGATCGGGGACGTCCAGGCGCCTTCCGGCGTCGCCCCAGCCCCACCACTTGAACTCGGCCGTGGGCTTCAGCCCGCCGCCCCCGCGGAGCCGGCCGCGTCCTGGCCGCCGCCGGCGATCCTCTCCAGGCCACCCAGCGCCTCGCTCAGGGTGCGACCGGTCGCGCGGCGCATCATGAACCCGCCCAGCCGCGAGAGGCCGCGCAGCCGCTGGTCGCTCTCCAGCGTCACCCGGGTTTCCCCGGCTGCGCCGCTCGACTCGGGGTCCAGCCGTATCTCGGTCCGCGCGCTCTCGAGAAAGCCCTCGAACGGGGTGCCGTCCACGAGCTGCTCGTAGGCGTAGTGCTTTCCGGTGGACGCGGCGGTGCAGCGGTAGTCGGCGCGGATTGCGCGGCCGTCCCGCGTCTCGAGTACCTGCGTCCACTTGCGGCCCTTGGCCCCTCCGCCCTCGCTCACGTTCTCGACCCGCTGGGTTCGGGGCCACCAGCGGGGCAGGTGGTAAGGGTCCGAGACGATGGCCCAGATCTCGCCCGGCGCCGCCGCCACGCGCCGCCTGCGGGTGACCCTGGGCATCCCCTACTCGACCGGCTCTCCGGTGAGCTTGCGCAGGTCCCTGATCAGCAGCAGGTGCGTCAGGTTGCTGCACGTCGACGCGAGCGTTTCGAGGTTCTCGATCGCCTCGCGCCGACGGGTCTGGTTCGAGGAACGCAGTGCGGGTCCGACGACGGCCTCGAGCAGAGCGGCCTCTCGGTCGGCCGCCGTGCGGAGAACCCTCAGATTCCGCCCTGCCACGCCGAAGCGATTCAGCTCGCCGCAAGCCTTGACGATCTCGCGGTCGGTCTCGTCATAGGTGCGCTGCCCCTCGATCTGCTGTGACTGCACGATTCGCCACTCTTCCAGCTCCCTGATCAGCTCGGGCCCCACGCCGGTGTGGTCCACCAGCTCCTCGAGGCTCAGGCGCGAGCCGTTGGCCGCGTCGACGCTGCCGGCGCGGCGCAGGGAAGCCGGCGCACCCGACCCCGGGTTGCGCTTCCCGCCCGAAGCCAACTCCTGGCGGATGACGCGCAGCGGCAGGAATTCGTCGCGCTGCATGCGCAGAATCTCGCGCAGGCGCTCCACGTCGGCCTGGCTGTACAGGCGGTATCCGCCGGGCGTCCGCCGCGGGGACAGCAACTTCTGGTCCTCGAGGTACCGGATCTTCGAGATCGAGATGTCGTCGAACTCGCGGCCGAGGATCTTGGCCACGGAGCCGATCGTGAGCGCCTTGCGTGCGGAGCCGCCCGAGTCGGCGGCGCGCTCAGGGCGTGTCGAGGCCTCCACGGCTCACTGTCCCTTCTGCTTCTCCAGGTAACTGAGCTTGTATTTCCCGACCTGGATCTCGTCACCGTCCTCGAGCGCGTGGGACTCGATCCGGCGCCGATTCACGTAGGTGCCGTTGAGCGAGCCCAGGTCGTCTATGTAGAGCCCGTCGCGGCGCCTGACCACCAGGGCGTGGTTGCGAGAGACGGTTACGTCGTCCAGGAACACCCCCGCCTCGGGCGTGCGCCCGATCGAGATCTTCTCGTCGTCCAGCATGAAGCTCTCGCCCGCGCGCCCTCCCCCCGAGCGAATCACGAGCGCGGCACCGGCGCGCTCGACGACCTCGTCGATGTCCACCTGGTGCATCTCGCCGGACTCGTCCACCGTGTAGGTCATCGTCGTCGGCTCGTCGGCGCCGTCCGGACGGGACAGGTAGGCGCCGCACTTCTGGCAGTAATTCGCGCCTTCGGCGTTGACGAAACCGCACTCGGGGCAGTGGATCGCCACGATCGCCTAGTCAGGCGGCTTGGTCGGGAACACGTGCTTGCCGGCGAGGATCTCGCTCAGTTCCATAGGCTCCTCGTCGCTCAACGAGCCGATGTTCGGTGTGGTGTCTTCCTCCACGGCGCTGTCCTTTCCGCGGGTCGTGCTTCACGTGTGGTGCGGCGATTATATGGCTGCCGGGATGCCTCAACCGGGGGTTGAAGGTTCGTTTGCAGAAAGGCTCCGCAGCCCGTCGCGCGCATAGGCAACCGTCGCGGCGAGCGCGAGGGCGACGCCGATCACCAGCATCACGTCCCAGACGACGCTCTCGACCACCATGGACCAGAAGATCGCCCCCATAACCGGGAACACGGCGATGCGCCCGTACCAGTTGATCTGCAGGTCCTGCTCGCGCCGGACCGCGTACTGGGCGAGCACGAGGGTGGCCAGCTCGCGCACAGCAAGCACCGCAAGCGCCCACCGGGGCAGCAGCTCGAAGTGCCAGCAGACGACCGCCCCCGAGAGAATCGTCAGGCGGTCCACGACCGGGTCCAGCAGCGCGCCCATCCGGCTGTACTGCCCGGTGGCGCGCGCCAGGAAGCCGTCGAGGTAATCCCCGGCCGCGATCAGCCAGAACAGCCCCCAGGCCCAGGGATCATGGCCATCGTCGGAGCCGAACGCCAGGACCAGGAACACCGGGATGGCGGCGAGGCGCAGGTAGCCGACAGCATTCGGGACGGTCCACGGCCGCAGGGGCTGGCCCTTCTGGGTCTCGCGCGGCGGCGGTCCCGAGCGGTCCAGTCCGAACCGGCGGCGGAACGTCAGCTTGCGGCGGCGCGTCGGTGCGGCCATCAGATGGTCAAGAATGGTCTGCCCATGGCATCGGGAAAGAAAGCAGGGATCAGCCCGACGCGCGCGGAGGACTTCCCGCAGTGGTTCCAAAGCGTCGTTCGGGATGCCGAGGTGGCCGAGCTGGACCACGTGCGCGGCTGCATGGTGATTCGCCCGTGGGGCTACGGCATCTGGGAGCTGATGCAGCGCGCGATGGACGACGCGATCAAGGCCTCGGGGGCCGACAACGCCTACTTCCCGCTCTTCATTCCCCTCAACTACATCGCCGAGGAGGCCGCGCACGTCGAAGGGTTCGCCAAGGAGATGGCGGTCGTGACCCACCACCGGCTCGAGAAGGACGCGGACAGCGGAGACCTGGTGCCCGCCGCCGAGCTGAGCGAGCCCCTGGTGGTCCGCCCCACCTCCGAAACGATCATCGGGCGCTCCTTCGCCAAGTGGATCAACTCCTACCGGGACCTTCCGCTGCTGATCAACCAGTGGGCCAACGTCGTGCGCTGGGAGCTGCGGCCGCGTGTCCTGCTGCGCACCACCGAGTTCCTGTGGCAGGAGGGCCACACGGCCCACGCCACCGAGGACGAGGCGCGCGCCAAGACCTTGGAGATGCTCGAGGTCTACCGCGAGTTCGCGGAGTCCGTGCTCGCCGTCCCGGTCATTCCCGGAGAGAAGCCCGAGAGCGAGCGTTTTCCCGGTGCGGTGAGCAGCCTCAGTATCGAGGCGATGATGCAGGACGGCAAGGCGCTCCAGGCCGGCACAAGCCACTACCTGGGACAGAACTTCTCCCGAGCGATGGGGATGCAGTACACGGCCGAGGACGGAGGCCAGCATCACGCGCACACCACCTCCTGGGGGACGTCCACGCGCCTCATGGGCGCTCTCGTCATGACCCACGCCGACGACAACGGCCTGCGCCTTCCCCCGCGGGTGGCGCCGCATCAGGTGGTGATCGTGCCGATCACGCGCGACGAACCGGCGGCCGTGCTCGAGGCCGCGGACGGAATCGCCGCGGAGGTTGGCGCTGCCTCCGTCCTGGACGCCCCGCTGCGCGTCAGCGTCGATCGTCGCGAGCGCAAGCCCGCCGAGAAGCGCTGGGAGTGGATCCGCAAGGGCGCGCCCCTCGTGCTCGAGCTGGGCGAGCGCGACATCGAGGGCGGAGTGGTCACCGTCACCCGCCGCAACGATCTCGATCTGGCACGCGAGCAGGTGCCCCGCTCCGAGCTGGCCTCCAAGCTGCCGCAGCTGGTGGAGTCGATGCAGGCGGAGTACCTGGCCGCGGCTGCCGAGCGCCTCGGCAGCCGAACTTCGAGGGATGTCTCGAACGTAGACGAGTTCCGCGAGTTCTTCAGCGGCGACGACCCCGACTCGGGCGGCTTCGTCCGCGCTCCCTGGTGCGCTGACCCGGCCACCGACGCGGTCATGGGCGAGCTCGGCGTCAGCGTCCGATGCATCCCCTTCGACCAGGCCCTCGCCGACGGCGCGGAATGCGTGATCTCGGGCGCGCCGGCGAAGGTGGAGGCCCTGTTCGCGAAGGCCTACTGAGCGCGGGCCTGGGTCTGATCTCTCAGGTCGTCCGTGAGAAGCGCCGGCCCACGGTTGGCGACGCCTCCTCGTCCAGCTTCACGCGCTTGCCGCCCTTGACGGGCTGTAGGTATGGCTCGCGATCGCCGGGCTCGGGTGGTGGGCCCTCGCCGTTCCCGGCCGGGACCGTCAGGTCGGCCTCGTCGGTGTCGGCCGCCGCCGCCTCCATCGCGGCGATCCGCTCCGGGGTCAGCTCGCCGGCGTTCTCCTCCTCGATCTTCGCGAGCCAGTCGGCGCCTTCGGCCGCCTCGCCCTCGTCCACCTGCACCTTGCCACGGTCAAGCGACTTGTCGATCTCGGCGAAGAGCGTCTCGACCAGCTGCTCCTGCTTCACCTTCCGCAGCGGCTTGCCGTGGGCGAAGATCAGACCCTCGTCCTTGGCGCCGGTGATGCCGAAGTCGGCGTGCGAGGCCTCGCCGATGCCGTTGACCGCGCATCCCAGCACCGCGACCTCGATCGGCTCCTCGTAGGCCTCCAGGCGCTGCTCGATCTCGGCGACCACGGTGTCCATGTCGAACTGCAGGCGGCCGCACGTGGGGCACGCGATGAGGACGGGGCCGCGCTCGCGAAGCTGCAGCGCCTTCAGGATCTCCCAGCCGACCTTGACCTCCTCCTCGGCGTGGAAGGTCGAGAGGCTGATCCGGATCGTGTCCCCTACGCCGTCGGCGAGCAGGGTCCCCAGGCCGACCGATGACTTCAGCGATCCCGACCACTTGGTCCCGGCCTCTGTGATGCCGAGGTGGATCGGGTAGGGGATCTTCTCGGCGAGCAGGCGGTTCGAGGCGATCGTGTTCGGCACGTTGGTGGACTTGATCGAGACCTTGAAGTTCTCGTAGTCGAGGCGTTCCATCATCCCCACGAACTCGACGGCCGCCTGGACCAGCGCCTCGACGGAGTTCTCGCGCTCGAGCGCGTGCAGATGCTTGGGCAGTGATCCCGAGTTGACGCCGATGCGCATCGGGACGCCGGCCTTCGTCGCCTTCTCAGCGACCTCGGCGACCTTCTCCGGGCCGCCGATGTTGCCGGGGTTAAGCCTGATGCAATGGGCGCCCGCATCGATGGCCTTCAGCGCCAGTGTGTGATTGAAATGGATGTCCGCGATCACCGGGATCGGCGAGTCCTTGACGATCGTCCTAAGCGCCTCGACGTCCTTGTCCCTTGGCACGGCGACCCGGACCAGGTCGGCTCCGGCGTCGGCGACCGTGCGGATCTGCTCCATGGTCGCCTGCAGGTTCGCCGTCTCGGTCTTGCACATCGTCTGCACGGCGACGGGGGCCCCGCCCCCGATCGGCACGCCGCCGACGAAGATCTGACGCTTGGAGGACATACAGGCAACAGGGTAGCTGGGCCCCTAAGCGCACACTTCCGGGTTGTGAACGTCCAGGCCCCTTGCCTTCGCCCTGAGGTAGCGTTCGCTCACGCCAAAGGGATTTCAGCGACCTCAAGGGGAGAACCGATGAGCCGACGGAGAATCGCCACAATGACCATCGCCGGTGCGCTCGGGGTGCTTACCGCTGCTCCGGCGGCGCACGCCGACACGGTCACGCTCGGCAGCACCCTTCAGAACCCCTTTCAGGGGGGAATAAGCACAGGGCCGACGCTCACCGTCCAGCTCTCCTATGCCCCGGCGACCAGTCCCAACCCGGTCGTGTCCCCTGCGAACGGCGTGATCACGGGTTGGAAGGTCAAGAGCGCGGACGACGGAGCCCTCTACACCCTGAAGGTCCTGCGACCGAACGGGCCGGTCAGCCTCGTCACCGCCACCAACAGCAACTTCACCGCGCTGCGCTCCGCGGTGGCTCCGACACCGGTTCCCGTGGGGACCGAGTCAGCGACCCCGACCGGCGTGATCTTCAGCTATCCGGCGTCGCTTCCGATCAGCAAGGGCGACTATCTCGGGGTGCTCACCGGCGGCCAGGATGACCACGTGCCGCAGTTCACGACGAGCGGCGTTCCCACGAACCTGATCGCGAACAACTTCGCGGGCCTGCCCGCGGATGGCGCTGCGGCTGACCTCCTCGCCGACCAGCAGCACGATCTCCTGCTCCAGGCGACGGTCGGGTTCTGCAAGGTTCCGAGCCTGAAGGGCCTGAAGGTGAAGGCGGCCAAGCAGGCCCTCGCGGCCGCCGACTGCGGCGTCAAGGTCAGCAAGAAGAAGGTGAAGAAGAAGAAGCAGCGCGGGAGGGTGATCAAGCAGAAGCAGCAGGCCGGCTTCACCGCCGCGCCGGGCACTCAGATCCCCATCGTCGTGGGCAAGAAGGGAAAGAAGGCGAAGAAGTAGCGCCTGCCCTGAGCGCCGAGCGTCAGGCCGCGTAAAGCGCTTCGATCTCCGCTGAGTACTTCTCGGAGATCGGCTTCCGCTTCAGCTTCATGGTGGGCGTCAGTTCGTCGCCGCCCGGCTGCCATTCGGTCGGCAGGATCCTGAACTTCTTGATCTGCTCGACGCGTGCCATCTTCGAGTTGGCCTCGTCGATCGCGTCCTGCATGGCCTGCTGCGTGGCCTCCTCACCGGCCAGCTCCTCGATCGACTTGCCCTCCAGGCCGGCGCCCTTGGCCCACACCGGGGCGTAGTCGGGATCCAGGACGATCAGGGCAACGTTGTAGGGACGCTGGTCGCCGATCGCGGCGGCCTGCCCGATCAGCGGGCTGGCCGACTTCAGGTGCGACTCGATGTTGGCTGGCGACATGTTCTTGCCGGCCGCGTTGATGATCAGCTCCTTCTTGCGGTCGACGATCATCAGATAGCCCTCTTCGTCGAGCTCACCGATGTCACCAGTCAGCAGCCAGCCCTCCTCATCGAATGTCTCAGCGGTCTTCTCCGGCAGGTTCCGGTAGCCGGGCATCACCGACGACGCCTTGACCATCACCTCGCCATCATCGGCGAGCCGGATCTCGACCCCGGGCACGGGCGGACCCACTGTCCCCAGCTTGACCTTGCTCGGCGGGTTGCAGGTGGCAACTCCGCACGTCTCGGACATCCCCCACAGCTCGCCGATCGGTACGCCGATCGCGTGGAAGAACTCGAGTACCTCGACCGGGGTCGGGGCCGCCCCCACGTTGCAGGCGACCAGCTCGTCGAGGCCCATCGCCTTGCGCAGGTTGGCGAAGACCCGCTCGTCGGCCTGGGCGACTGCGGCGGCGAGCTCTTTCGGGACCTCCTCGCCCGCCTGCTCGAGCCGAACCTTCTGCTTTGCCGCCTCCATCGCCTTCAGCGTCGGCTCGCGCTGCTCGTTGGGCAGGCTGCCCAGCTTCGCCTCGAGACCGGATTTCATCTTCTCCCACACCCGCGGGACCGCGAAGAACCAGGTCGGGCGGACCGCTGCGAGCGACTCGCCGATTTTGCGCGGGTCCGGGCAGATCGTCACCCCCACGCCCTTGATCACGGGCAGGTAGTAGTGGGCCCCCCGCTCGGCGATGTGGGCGGCCGGGAGCCAGGAGATCACCTTCGCGCCCCGCTCGGGCAGGTCCAGGATCTCGTCCACGCCGCCCACGAGCCCCATCAGATTCCGGTGCGTCAGCTGGACGCCCTTGGGCGGGCCAGTGGTCCCGGACGTGTAGATCAGGGTGAGCATGTCATCGGGTGTCAGCTCGTCGACTATGGGCTCGGGATCGAACCCGGGGTCCATCTCCTCGACCTCCGCCAGGGTGTGGTCTCCCCCCTCCCCGCCCACGACGATCACGTGCTCCAGCGCGGGCAGGTTCTCGCGCGCGGTATCGAACTGCTCGAGGAACATGGACTCGACGATCGCGACCTTGCTGCCTGCGTCCGAGACGACGTACTGGATCTGCTCGGGCGACGATGTCTGGTAGATCGAGAACGGGATCCCGCCCAGCGAGACCGCTGCGAGGTCGCACGGGATGAACTCCGGGCGGTTGTTGAGCAGCAGGGCGACGGTGTCGCCCTTGGAGACCCCGAGCTTGGCGAGGCCCCCGGCGATTCGATGGACCCGCTCGCGAAGCTCGTTCCAGCTGATCGAGTACGAGTCGTCTTCGGTGCGGATCGCGGCGTCGTCGCCGAGCTTCTCGACGGACGCATAGAACGCCTCGACGAGGTTCGGCGCAGGCAGCTCTCCGAGCTCGCCGCCGCTCGCGTAACGCTCAGCAGTCGTGACTTCCACCGGGACTCTCCTCTCCTCGCTGGTAGCCGGACGAAAGCTACCGCGCTCCCGGATCCGGCGCGGACATGCGTCAGCGGACCCCGAAACCCTCCCCGCTGAAGATGCGGTCGAGGTCGTTCGTAAGGCCGATGAAGGCAAGGCACAGGATCAGCACGAATCCGATCGCGCCGCTCTTCTCCATCACGCTGAAGGGGACCCGCCGGCCGCGCACCTTCTCTACGACGCTCCAGAAGATGTGTCCGCCGTCGAGCGGCAGGAACGGGAAGAGGTTGATCAGCGCCAGCGAGAAGCTGAACAGGGCGACGATGCCGAGCGCCAATCGAGCGTCGACCTCGATTGCCTGCCGGGTGGACTCGTACCCTCCGACCACCCCGCTGATCTGCTCCCGCTGCTCGGGATCGATGATCCGGGCGATCACCGACACCGTCGCGCTCGTGACGCGCCACATGATGTCCAGCG
The DNA here is from genome assembly GCA_021323175.1 of Solirubrobacterales bacterium. Lineage (GTDB taxonomy): Bacteria > Actinomycetota > Thermoleophilia > Solirubrobacterales > 70-9 > VGBV01. Next base: position 40,619 of record JAJTCK010000019.1, read on the forward strand.
AGTCGCTCGCCGCCTGGGCCACGCTCGGGTTCGCCGGGACCTCGCCCGCCGGATCGAAACGGAAACCGAGCCGGTAGCGCCCCGGATCGCTGCCATCGTCCAGGCCGGGAGCGTCGGCGTCATAGAACGGGGTGATCAGCAGCGTCTCGCGCTGACCGTCGCGTTCGACCACCACCTCGGCCGGCGTTGCGGCGGTGCAGCCGTCCACCGGGGGCTCCTCGGCGCAGGGATGCGTGTTGATCTGCGAGGCGAAGCTGTCGGCCCGTTCGCCGATCTCGTCGTTGGTGGGCTTCGCGCCGCCCTGATCAGGGGCGATTCCGTCGATCGAGACGATGGTGTCCCCGTCCTGCAGCTTGCCCGCGGCGGGCGATCCCTCCTCGATGTCCCTGGCTTCAAGGCGAGTGGCCGCGTCGGCCGTCATCGCCAGCCCGAACAGGATCACGAACGCGATCAGCAGGTTCATCGCCGGTCCTGCGGCGATCACGACGATCCGCTTCCAGACCGGCTGGTTGTAGTACGCCCGCTCGCGCAGCTCGGGCGGGAGCGGCTCGCCGGGGCGGCTGACGTCGTCACTCGGCTGTTGGCCCACGGATTCGACCCGCTCCAGGATCCCGACGTCCTTCGCCTGCGGGTCCGATTCGGGCGGATCCACCTCGTCCGGGTTCATTCCGGTGATCTTCACGAAGCCGCCGAGGGGGATCCAGCCGATTCCGTACTCGGTCTCGCCGCGCTTGAAGCTCCAGAGTTTGGGCGGGAAGAAGAGGAAGAAGCGCTCCACCCGCATTCCGACCCACTTCGCCGCGAGGAAGTGACCGAACTCGTGAAGGATGATCAGCGCCGCGAAGCCGGCGAAAGCCAGGAGCCAGCTCATCGAGCCGGCTCCTCATGGGCGGGCCGGTTCACGCTACGCCCAGGCCATCGACGAGGACGCGGGCGCGCTCGCGTGCCCTCGAGTCGATCTCGAACAGCTGCTGGAAGTGGCCCGCCGGCCCGGTGGGGACCTCGTCCAGGCAACGGTCGATCACCCGCGGGATCCCGGTGAAAGGGATGCGGCGCTCCAGGAACGCTCCCACCGCGACCTCATCGGCCGCGTTCAGCACGGCCGGGGCGGTGCCGCCGACCTCACCCGCCTCGCGCGCGAGGCGCAGACACGGAAAGGTCGCCTCGTCTGGAGGCTCGAAGGTGAGCTCGCCGACATCGGCGAGGTCGAGCCGCGGCACGTCCACGTCGGCGCGCTCCGGCAGGTGCATCGCGTAGGAGATCGGCACGCGCATGTCGGGGTGACCCAGATGAGCCAGGGAGGCACCGTCGTTCAGGTCGACGAGGGAGTGAACGATCGACTGCGGATGCACCACCACGTCGATCCGCTCGTACGGCACGCCGAACAAGTGGTGGGCCTCGATCATCTCGAAGCCCTTGTTCATCAGGGTGGCGGAGTCGATCGTGATCCTGCCGCCCATGTCCCACGTGGGATGAGCGAGCGCATCCTCGGGCGTCACGCGGTCAAGATCGTCGCGGCCGCGAAACGGCCCTCCGGAGGCGGTCAGGACCAGCCGTGTGACGGTTCCGGGCACCGGTTCGGCGGCGATCAGCTGGTAGAGCGCGGAATGCTCGGAGTCGACTGGGATCAATCGTGCGCCCGTGGCCTCGGCCAGCGCCGTCACCAGCTCGCCTCCGATCACCAGGGACTCCTTGTTGGCGAGCGCGACGTCGATGCCCTCTGTCAGCGCCATGATCGTGGGCCCCAGCCCGGCCGCCCCCACGACCGCGTTCAGGACGAGGTCGGGGTCGGAGTCGGCGATCAGCTCGCGGATTCCCCCCTCACCCGCGAGCACACGGCCGCCCCAGACCTCATCCGCCTGTGCCGCGGCGGCGGCGTTCGCCAGCGCGACCGTCGGGACTCCGTATGCCTTCGCCTGCTCCAGCAGCTCTCGCCAGCTCGATCCGGCCGAGAGTCCGAGCACCTCGAAGTCGCCCTTCGCGTCGGACACGACCTCCAGCGCCTGGGTGCCGATCGACCCGGTCGAGCCGAGTATCAGGACGCGCTTCATCTCCGACCCACCATCACGGGCGGGAAGTGTAGGGACGGCCCCTCAGCGGCCGGTCAAGGCCGCGCCCGCCGAGGAGCAGTAGCGCTCGACTCAATGGAGGCGCGCAGGAACCTGTGGGCGGGGGTGCGATCGGGCCCCCGAAACGCGGCGGGAGGCCCGAGGGCCTCCCGCTCGCAACCACGATGCGGCGCCGCTCAGCCGCGGATCCCGATCGCCGAGATCTGGATGTCGTGGTACTTGATGTTGCCCTCCTGCTCGTTGCACTTCACCGAGTACGTGCGCGCGCCGCCGAGCGGGGCGGTGATCGTGTTCAGTCCCCAGCCCGCGTGATAGTTCGGGACGGCGTGGCCCTGCGTGTCGCCCAGCTTCGCGAAGGCGTTGTTGACTGCCGCGCCGGAGTTGTCGACCTCGAGGCGACACTCGCCGCGCGAGGAGGCGCCGTTCGTGCTGAACGTGCCGTCGGCGACGATCATCGTCCTGCGCGGAAATGCCTCGGACTGCTTGATCTTGACCGAGCCGCAATCGACGTAGTTCGCGTCGACCGGATCGCACTCGCCGGTGGTCTTAGCCTTGCCGATCGGCAGGACCTTGTTGCGTGCATCCTTGTCGAGTCCCTTGTAGGTGATCTTCGTGGCGGCGTAGGCCGTGCCGCCGGCAGCTGCGATGAGGGCGATCATCGCCACGATCATCGACGGCGAGGGGCGCTTCGAGAACAGCTTGCGCATCGAATCAACTCCCTTGTGGTGTTGTGAGCGGTTGCTTACGAGAACAACCTAGGCCCCCGCCGGGTTGCGGGTGCACGAGAGGGCCCGGCCGCGACGGGCGGTTCCGGCTTGGCCTCAGTAGACGAACGCGACCGACAGGTAGTAACCGGCCACCACCGTGAACAGCACCGCGTCCAAACGGTCGATCAAGCCGCCGTGGGGGCCGAACAGCCTCCCGGTGTCCTTGATCCGGAGGTCCCGCTTGATCATGGAAGCGAACAGGTCCCCCACTGGGGCAAGCGCGGCGACGCACATGCCCATCAGCAGGGCATCGACGCCCGACAGCCAGTCCTGGTAGAGGCCGGCGAACCAGAATGCGAGTGTGCCGCCGATGAACCCCCCGATCAGGCCCTCGAGCGTCTTGTTCGGTGAGATCCGCGGGCTGATCCTCCGCGACCCGAACAGGCGGCCGGCGCCGTAGGCGGCGGTATCGCCGAGGAAGGTCGCGACGAGCACGTCCACGAGCAGGGCCGCGCCGTGGTCCGGGAGGTCGCGGAGGAGCACCGCGTGCGAGAGCCCGATGCCGAGCCAGAGGATGCCGAGCACGGTGGCTGCGATCGAGACGGTGACGCGGTCATGCGACTGGCGCGCGGCGGCGAAAGCGAAGATCGCCGGAAAGCTCGCCGCCAGAACCAGCAGGATCTGGAACGAGGATCCGTAGTGGGCGGCGATCACCATCGCCGCAATGGTCAGATACGCGGGCAGCTTGATCGGTCGAGCCTTCTCGGTCATGCGGAAGAACTCGCGCAGCCCCAGCACGCCGAAGGCGATCATGGCGGCCGTGAAGACCTCTCCGCCGACCACCACGACGAAGATCGCGAAGAGCACCCAGGGGACTGCGACCAGGACCCGCATGGAGGTCTCTGACCGTTCGAACTGCAGCCGG
>JAJTCK010000169.1 GCA_021323175.1 Solirubrobacterales bacterium
ACCGTGGCCACCAAGGTCGAGCTGAGGGCCGCGCTCGAGCCACACCGGCGCGAGGGTGCTCGCATCGGCCTGGTCCCGACGATGGGCTTCTTCCACCAGGGCCACTTGTCGCTGATGCGGAAGGCTCGCGAGGACTGCGACGTGGTCGTCGTCAGCCTGTTCGTCAACCCGACCCAGTTCGGTCCCGGCGAGGATCTGGAGTCCTATCCGCGCGACGAGCAGCGCGACGCGCAGCTCGCGGCGGCTGAAGGCGTGGACGTGCTGTGGGCGCCCTCGGTGGACGAGATGTATCCGGAGGGCTTTGCGTCGGCTGTCGAAGTCGACGCCAAGCTGACGGCTGTCCTCGACGGAGATCCGGACAGCCGCGGCCGTTCACACTTCCACGGTGTCACCACGGTCGTCGCGAAGCTCTTCAACTGCGTGCAGCCCGAGGTCGCCTACTTCGGCCGCAAGGACGCCCAGCAGGCGTTGGTCGTCCAGCGCATGGTGCGCGACCTGGACTTCCCGATCCGGATCGAGGTCCTGCCGACCGTGCGCGAGGACGACGGACTGGCGATGAGCTCGCGGAACACGTACCTCGACGGAGAGCAGCGTGAGCGGGCCGCGGCCATTTCGCGCGCTCTGGGCGAGGCCGCGGACGCGGTCGCCGGGGGCGAGCGCTCGACCGCGGCGCTCACCGCGATCGTGGAGCGCGAGCTTCGCGCCGCCGGGATCGAGCCGGAGTACGTGGAGGCCCGTGACGCCGAGGACCTGAGCCTAGGAGGCCCAGCCGTGACCCGTCCCCCCAAGGAGATCGAGCAGCAGCAGCCGGCCGGCATGGCGCCGCCCGAGCGGGCCCCGATGACGGTGCCCAAGGTCGCCGAGATGAAGCGCAACGGCGAGCCGATCGTGATGGTCACCGCATACGACTTCCCCTCGGGCCAGGTTGCCGAGGAGGCCGGCGTTGACCTGGTCCTGGTCGGCGACAGCGCGGCGATGGTCGTGCTGGGGTATGACTCCACGGTCCCGGTCGGGATGGACGAGATGGTCATGCTCGCCGGCGCCGTTCACCGCGGCGTCACGACGCCGCTGCTGATCGGTGACCTCCCCTTCGGCTCCTACGAGCAGTCGAACGAGCAGGCGATCACCAACGCCCAGCGCTTCCTCAAGGAGGCGGGTTGCGATGCGGTCAAGCTCGAGCGCGGCGGCGTCTCAGTCGAGCGCGCCCGGGCGATCGTCAACGCAGGGATCCCGGTGATGGGCCACGTCGGCCTGACCCCGCAGACCGCCACGGCGCTCGGCGGCTTCAAGGCGCAGGGACGCACCGCGGACACGGCGGCCAAGCTGGCCGAGGAGACCCTCGCCCTGCAGTCAGTCGGCTGCTTCGCCGTCGTCTTCGAGGCGATCCCCGCGGCCGTGACCGAGGCGCTGATGCCGCAGCTCGAAGTTCCGGTGATCGGGATCGGGGCCGGGCCGGCGACCGACGGCCAGGTCCTTGTCTTCCACGACCTGCTCGGCATCTACGGCGGGCACGCACCGCGTTTCGTGCGCCGCTATGCCGACGTTCGCGGTGAGATGTTGAAGGGCGTGAGCGAGTACGCGGCGGACGTGCGGAACCGGCGCTTCCCGACCGAGGAGCACAGCTACTCGATCGACCCCGAGGAGCTGGCGGCGTTCAAGCACTACCTCACCGACGAGAGCCTCGCCGGGACCAACACCCCCTGGGACTGGTAGTACCCGCCCGGCCTCTGCGCGCGGCGGCGCGCAGACGACCCGCCTTCGTGCATAGGCTGTCCCGGCCTTGAGCTCGGAACAGCTTCAGATCCTGCCCCTCTGCCTGATCATGGTCATGGGTCCGCAGATCCTCACCGCGATCTTCCTGGTCACCAGCAGGCAGGCGGTGAAGAACTCGCTGGCGATGATCGTGGGAGTCCTGCTGGCTGCCTCCCTGGGTCTGGCTATCTGGTCGGGCGTCGTGAGCGCTGTGGACATCGAAGCCAGCGACTCCGACAGCCCGTCGACGACGGACTACATCGTGTCGGGAATCCTGGCCGTGCTCGCCGTCCGGGTCTGGATGACGCGAGGCAAGGCCGAGGTGCCGAAGTGGATGAGCGCGCTTCAGGAGGCCGAGCCCAGGCGGGCGTTCACCCTCGGCTTCCTGCTCATCCTGCTGATGCCCACCGATATCGCGGCGACGATCTCGACCGCGAACCTGATGCGCGAGTCGGGCCTGGACGCGATCGACGGCTGGCCGCTCGTAGCCGGGACGGTGCTGCTGATGGCGCTGCCATTCCTCGCCTACACGGCGCTTGGACACCGCGCCCGCGATGCGATGCCGGCCATCAAGGAGTGGCTTACGACGCACTCCTGGCTGGTCAACCTCGTCGTCATCGTCTACTTCATCTACTCGCTCCTCTCCTAGCTCCGGCGGCGTCCCCAGGCCGCTAGCTTCCGGCACGTGTCCACCCACAGCGCCCAGTTCTCGCTCTCGACCGAGGGCGATGGGGACGTGATCGACATCACGGCCCAGGTGCAATCGGCCGTGGACGAGTCGGGCGCCGAGAGCGGCGTCGCGAGCGCATTCGTCCGCGGCTCCACCGCGGCCATCGGGACCATGGAGTTCGAGCCGGGCGGCGTGGCCGA
>JAJTCK010000080.1 GCA_021323175.1 Solirubrobacterales bacterium
GAGTTCGTCGGCGAGCTGGACGGGGTGCAGAAGGTACATCCCAAGATGGTCTTCGACCCGCCGTGGTCCCCGGAGATGATGACCGAGGACGCGAAGTTCGCTTTGGGCTATTAAACGGCCTACGCGGTTCCGCCGCCGGTGAACCGCCCTCTGTAGCACGAGTGGCAGCCCCCCACGTTCAAGCAAGGCTGCGATCTCGCTGCTGCGTCCTTCTGCATCGCCGGGATCGTGTGGGATTACGAGGATTGTCCCTGTCCTCAACCGCTTCGAGGAGAACCTCAGATCGAATCGGTGGGTCTTGGAGCGCGTTCCCTTGCCTATTCACAGCTTCTGCTCGAGGAGCCTCGAATGAGCGCATCTTCTCGCTACCAGGGATTCATGGAGGGGTTCGAGTTGGTCGTCTTTTCGAGGTCTTCGAGAGCAATCGCTCATGCGAACTCAACCGGGCCATCCTGCGGCCCCTGACGCCGCATGAGGGGAGCTCTGGGGTACATAGAGCGGCTCGCCCGCCGCGTCGGCGTCTCGGAGCCGGCCCTTAATGTCGCCGGCGGGTATGTCCGCCTTCGACCCGTTCACATCGTCCTCGCCTGACTGAACCATACCCAGCGAGGTGCTCGTACGCAGGGATAACCTGCACCGATGACGCGAGGGATCCTGCGGCGGCTCAGCGGTTTGGAAGGGCCGGGACCGGGAGGGCTGCGCGACGCGACGCTCTGCGTCACACACGCCGAGCTCAACAATCGCCACGGGACCGGGGCTGTGCTCTCGAAGATCCTGGCTCGCGAGCCGGCGCTGATCGTGATCTACTCGACCAAACTGTTCAACGGCGAATCCGTCGGCGACTTAGCGCTAAACCTGCCGCAGTGGACCCAGGACCCGGCCGAGGCGAGGCCGCCGGTTCAGGCGGCGCTTGCCGGCCACGAAGTGGGACGGATCCTCGCCGTCCCTTCCGGCGCCAGCGATCCGCTGACCGCGGTCGTCGCCGCCGAGCTGGCCGGCGCCCCGCTGGTCACCTATCTGATGGACGACCAAAACGTGTACTCCGACGCGATCCCCGATCACGCGATGGAGGTGCTGCTCGAGCGATCCGTCCTCCGACTCACGATTTCAACGGCGCTGCGCTCAGCCTACGAGGAGAAGTTCGGCTGTGAGTTCTGGCTGCTGCCAGCGGTCAACGACGAGCGATTGTTCGCGTCGCCGGCGTTTGCCCCGGCGGCGAACAAGCCCCCGCGTGGGGTCATCATCGGCAACGTCTGGAGTCGGGACGTCCTCGAGGATCTGCGGGCGACGGTGCGGGAAGCCGGGTTGCGGATCGACTGGTATGGGAACGCCGGCAAGCCCTTCCTCGAGATTGACGCGGGCGAGCTGGCCCGCGATGGGATCGAGCTCCACGGGAACCTCGCCGACGACCCTCTCGTCGAGGCCCTGCGCGGCTACGACTACGCGGTCATGCCGAGCAGGGCGCTCTCCCGGGATCACGAGCACGACTGGCTCTATCGAGCGAGTCTTCCGTCGCGCCTGATCTACGTCATGACTAGCGCCCTCCTGCCCCAAATCGTGCTCGGCGACCCCGAGACGACGGCGGCAAGGTTCGTCACCGCCTTCGGACTCGGAACGGTGTCGCCATACCAGCCCGAGCAATTCGCTGAGGCGGTGCGGAGAGTCACGGCTCCGCCCGAGCGCGCCGCGATCCGCGGCCGCGCCGCTGAGCTTAGCCCCAGCTTCGCAGCGGAGCCGGTGGCCGGTTGGATCTGGCGCTCGGCGGCCGCGGGTCGGCCAGTGGACGATCGCTACGAACGGCTCTTTGCCCATGCCGCTATTTAGCTCGCCGCCCTCCGCTAGACGTGATCTGTCGAGCTCCCGATGGCGCTACACGTTGACCTGATTCACAGCGAGCTTCTCGCCAGCAATCAGGTGCGCGTCGCGCGACTCAGCTCGTCAAGGGCAGCCGGGAGGTGGACACCGATGATCCGAAGGTGGCGGGGGGATCCGCTTGCACCGGACGTACCGCGAGCTTCGTCCACGGACCTCGTTCATCACCGGCCGAGGACAGCTCGCCCTTACCGGGGGGCGCGGTAGCGGACAGGCAGCGTCGTTGCGACGGCGAGGCGAGGCCTAAACGGACGCTGAGGGGCACGGCGCGCCAGGATAGGTCGCTACCTGCGCCTGAACAACGCGATCGTGACCGACACCTCCGCGCGCACGGGGCGGTCCACGTCGGGCGCCCAGGCTCCATGACGGGCGCTGGGGCCCATTGCGACCAAGCGCTGGGCGTCGCCGGGCGGCAGCTCGGCGGAGTACTCCAGCTCCGCGCTGCCCGAGAGCTCGAAGCAGTCGGCCAGGCGGTCCTCAAGCGTCCCGAGCTTGTCCGGCCGGACGGAGATCAGGCCCCAGTCGCGGCGTAGGGCGGCCAGGTGCCCGGGGTTCGCGAAGCAGGCGACGAGCAGCCCCCCCGGGGCGAGAACGCGCGCGCACTCGGCCGCGGGGCGCGGGGCGAACACCGAGAGCAGCGCATTGACCGACCCGCCTACCAGAGGCATCCCGGCCACGGCGTCGGCGACCACGAAGAGCAGTCCGCCGTTGGCGCGGGCCGCGATGTCGGCCGCATGCTTCGACAGGTCCAACCCGATCGCGCAGCCCGCCCCGCCCGCTCGCTCATGGGCCCTGCGCAGGTAGTGGCCCGTGCCGCTTCCGACCTCGGCGATCGGTCCGCCGGTCGCGCCCGCCGCGGCGGCGTCGGCCACGGCGTCGGCGATCGGGTCGAGGTGGCCCGCCTCGAGGAACTCGGCGCGCGCCCGCAGCATCTCGCGGGTGTCGCCGGCCCTGCGTGAGCCCCTCCCCGTGAGGAGGTTGAGGTAGCCCGACGACGCGAAGTCGAAGCAGTGCCCGCGCTCGCATCGCGCCGAGCCGCTCTCCTCAGCGAGCGGCGAGTCGACGTCGCATGCAGGGCAGGACAGCAGCCCGACGCAGCCGTTCCGAGGCGAGCCGCTCAGCCCGGGAGATCCGCGCCCGCCGCGAGGTCGGCCTGGTGGCGCGCCTGCTCGAGCGCCGCAGCGTCGAGCAGCTCGTTCAGGGAGGCGGAGAGGCCGCTGGCAAGCAGGTCCACGTCCTCCATCGAGTCGTAATCGCCGAGCAGACCGAAGTTGAGGCCGCCGTTGTAGCTCATGATCGCGATCGCGAGGGCGTGGTGGTCCGGCAGAAACGCTACTGGGAACACGTCCTGTAGCTCACGCCCCAGCACGTATAGCGGCAACTGCGGGCCGGGGACGTTGGTGACGATCAGATTGAAGAGCCGCGTGGAGAAATTGATCCGCGCCGCCTGCGCCAGCAGGGTCGGAGGAGCGAAGTCGTTGAACCGCGAGATCACCTCGGCGCCGAGCGCCTGCTTGGACTCCTTCAGGTCGTCCATCGAAGCGCGGACGATCTGCAGGCGCTTGACAGGGTCCTCGACGTAGACCGGCAATGGGCCTCGCATCGCCGCGATCCGGTTCCCGAGGTGGCCGTGCTCGTCCTCGGCGCGGATCGAGACCGGCACCAGGGCGCGCAGCTCCAGCCCCTCGACGCGGATTCCCCGGCCCCGCAGCCAGTTGCGAAGCGCCCCGCTGACTACAGTCAGGACCACGTCGTTGACGGTGCCCCCGAGTGCGTCCTTGATCCGCTTGAAGTCCTCCAGATTCGCCCGGCTCCACGCGAAGCGCCGGTGGGAGCCGATCTCGACGTTCAGCGGGACGTCCGGGGCGGGGTCCGTGAAGTTCCAGGCCACCTCGCCCAGCGCCTCCGCGGCGTCCGTGGCGCGGCGCAGGGTCGTCCGGGGGTGCATCGCAGCGCGCAGCGCTCGGCGACCGAGCCTGAGCGGCGTCTCGCCCAGCTCTCGCAGCCCCTCGGCCGCCAGGTGCGCGGAAGACGGGGCGGGGGCGGGCAACCAGCGCGACTCGGGCTCGTGCTGCTCCGGGACCGGCTGCAGGTCGAACAGGACGGTCGCGATGTCGACCCCCGCGACGCCGTCCACCAGCGCATGGTGGGTCTTGTTGATCAGCGCGAAGCGGTTGCGCTCGAGCCCCTGCACGAGCCAGATCTCCCACAGGGGCTTGGAACGGTCGAGCGCCTGCGAGAACAGGCGCCCCGCGACGTTCCGCAGCTGCTCCTCGGAGCCCGGAGCGGGCAGCGCGGAGTGCCGCACGTGGTAGGCGAGGTTGAAGGTCGGATCGTCAACCCAGAAGGGCCGTCCGAGCTCGGCCGGGGGGAACGCGAGCTTCTGCCGGAAGCGAGGCACCAGGTGAAGCCGGCTCTCCACGTGGTCCAGGAAGTCCCGGTAGCCGGGCGGCGGACCCTCGAAGATCATCACCGCGCCGACGTGCATATGGCTGTTCGACCCCTCGTTGGTCAGGAACGAGGCGTCGATGGACGAGAGCCGGTCGAGGTGTCCCTGCGGCATGCCGGAAAGGGTATTACGCCTGTGCGGCTACCCTTCACCTGACGTGTCGTCCTCGACCCAGATAACCGGCGAGGGGCCCAAGAGGGTCCTGCTCGCGGCGCCTCGCGGCTACTGCGCGGGTGTCGACAGGGCGGTTCAGACCGTCGAGCACGCGCTCGAGCTGCACGGCGCGCCCGTGTACGTGCGCAAGGAGATCGTCCATAACAAGCACGTGGTCGAGGAGCTCTCCAGGCGCGGAGCGATCTTCGTCGAGAAGGAGACCGAGGTTCCCGAGGGCGAGTTGGTCGTGTTCTCGGCCCATGGCGTCGCCCCGAGCGTCCACGAGAACGCCGCCAAGCGCGAGCTGCGGACGATTGACGCCACCTGCCCGCTGGTCACGAAAGTCCACGTCGAGGCCCGCAAGTTCGCGCAGGAGGGGTACACGATCGTGCTCGTCGGACACGACGGCCACGAGGAGGTGGAGGGCACGACGGGCGAGGCCCCTGACAGCATCGTCCTGGTGGAGACCGAGGAGGACGTGGACGCACTGGAGGTCGACGACCCAGACCGCGTCGCCTACATCACCCAGACCACCCTCTCCGTGGACGAGACCAGCGCGATCATCTCCGCGCTGAAGCGGAGGTTCCCCAACATCACGGGGCCCAAGACCGACGACATCTGTTACGCGACCACCAACCGCCAGCAGGCGGTCAAGCAGCTGGCGCGGGAATGCCAGCTGATCCTGGTGATCGGCTCCACCAACTCCTCGAACTCGGTCCGCCTTGTCGAGGTCGCGCGCGAGCACGGCGCCGACTCCCACCTGATCGACTTCCACCACCAGGTGCAGGAGGAGTGGCTCGACGGAGTCGAGACCGTCGGCATCACCTCGGGGGCGAGCGCACCCGAGGAGTTGGTCGAGGATCTGGTCTCGCTGTTCAAGCAGCGCGGGGCCGAAAGCATTTCCGAGCTGAAGACCGTCGACGAGGATGTGCGCTTCATGCTGCCCGGCAAGATCCGCCGTGATCTCGTCGCACGCGGCGAGTCCTCGACGGGCACCGAGCTGCCCGTAGTCGGCTAGCCGCCGGCCGGGCTACGGACGACGGGTCGGCTCGGGCTCGGGCTCGAGCCGCTCGGGCGTGCGGCTGGTGTCGATGCCCTGACGGGGATGCCCCCCAGCTCCGTTGGCGCCGTTTCCGTTTGTTCCCGCGACGGCAACCGGAGCCCGTTCGTCCGTCGCGGCCTCCTCCAGGCCTTCAACGGCCTTTCGCACCTGGCGCTTGCGAACCCACTCGGCCAGGTAGTAGCTGCCGATCACGAACCCGAGCGCGGCCAGCTGTGCCCCCAGGGTCTCCCAGGTGGGGAAGATCCCGAGCCATGTGCCCATCCACAGCGGGAACTCCACGTCGATCGGCGTGATCGGGAGCCAGCCGACCCCCTGCAGCGTCCGCACGGTGTTGCCCACCATCACCACCAGCACCAGCGCGATCAGGACCCCGGTCACGACCAGCATGCGCTTGTAGGGCAGGCGCTGCTCGAGTTTGAAGGTGAGCACCCCGACCACGGCCACGGCCGCGAGTCCCAGGCTGACCCCGGCGAGGACGATTCCGGTCCCGGCCTCGAGTTGCAGGGCTTGGAGGAACAGGACCGTCTCGAACCCCTCGCGGAAGACGCTCGAGAAGCCGAGCAGGTAGAGGCCCGCGATCGTCGCCCCGGCGAAAGCGCCGCCGGCGACGGCGGCGCCGGCCAGCTCCTTGCTGCGCCGGCGGTGCCCGGCTATCCACTCGGTCCAGTAGACGCGGTGAAAGAACCAGTTGAGCACCAGCAACAGCACGCCGATCGCCACCAGCCCGACGACCGCCTCGAGCCTCTCGCCGTACTGCGCGAACTCGTCCAGAACCAGGACCGCGATCACGAACAGCAGCGCGCTTGCGGGCAGGGCAAGGAGCGCTCCGCGCGCGATCGGCGTTCGTAGCGGCCGCCGGGCCCCGACCATGCTCGCCATGACCGCGGCGATGATCAGGATCGCCTCGAGCCCTTCGCGGAAGACGATCAGCGCGGCGTTGGTGACGACGGTGAAGCCGCTTGCGCCATCGCCCGTCGTGTCCTTGGCCTCTTGGAGTGCCTCATCCAGCGTCAGGCGGGTCTCGCGGATGTCGCGAACCGATGCGTCGCTCGCGATCAGCTGGGCCAGGCCGTCGCGGTCCCGGGCGCCGTACCAGACGAGGCCCTCCACGTCGGCGACCAGCCGCGGATCCAGGCTCCGAAGCAGCAGCTCGGGGCCGAACTCGAAGAACGCGTACGCCGTCAGCCGGGCCTGCTCAGCCTGCTCGCGCTCACCCGCCCCTGCTGCTGCCTCCATCTGGTCGAGGCTGATCTCGATCAGATCGAAGTCCGCGTCGGTGTCGGTCTCCTTCCACTCCTCGGGGAACATCTCGTCCAGGCGGTCGGCGGCGCCTTCGTGCGTCTCGTCCACCTCGTCGGTGTCAACGACCTCCACGCCCTCGTTCGCCTCGGTCACATAGACCTCCAGCTCGTCGAACGCGGCCTCGACCGCGGCCACCCCCTCGGGGTCCTGCTCGACCAGCGGAGCCTTCAGGTCCGCGAATGCCGACCGGGCGCCCTCCAGGAATGCAACGGCCTCCTGAATCTCAAACGGAATCGTGACCCGCCCGTCTTCGGTTCCGTCGTCGTACTCGATCGGGACGAGGTCGAAGAACCGGATCAGTTGGTTGGCCCTGCGCGCCTGCTCCTCCGGCGTGAAGGGCGCGGCGGTGAAGCCGTCCAGGGCGGCCAGCGCCTGTTCACTGACGGGCTCGAATCCGGCTGCGTCCGAGCGGGCGGCTGAGGCGGCGAGCCTCTCGAAGATCCGGTCGGCGCTTTCGCGCGCCGCCTGCCCGCGCTGCTCCGAGTACTCGGGCGCCAGGATCTGCCAGTAGCCGGCCGCGATCGCGGTGTTCTCGGCGAGCGCCGGGGCGAAGCCGCGCTCCGCGGCCGTGGCCGCGTCGTCGAGGGCGGTCAGCAGGCGCGCCTGGTAGGCGTCGAGCAGGTCCTTGCGAACGCCGGTGACGGCCTCTTCTGCGGCGATCTCACCCCCCTCGAGGGCGTCGAGGGCGATGGTCCCGTCCACGCCGGGCCTCGTGAAACGGGTGGCCTGGCGAAAATCGCGGATCAGCAGCCATCCCCGGGCTTGTTGGACCTCGCCGGCCGTGGTCGCCGCAACGGCGACGTCGAAGGCGCCGCGGCGCAGGGCCGCCAGGGCGCGACCCCGGGCGGCGGCCAGTCCCACCTGGTCGCCCGCGGCCGCCGCGCTCTCGGCGTCGGTCAGGGCGGC
>JAJTCK010000081.1 GCA_021323175.1 Solirubrobacterales bacterium
GCAGGGTGTAGATGCTCGCCCACCACGGCGCCCCCGGGTGAGACGTGGAGTTCGACCACCAGTCGGCGCTCGTCGTTCTCCCGCGGGCCTTCGAGCACGATCCCGCGCTCCCCGGTGACGGGATTCCAGAAGAGTTCTCCGACCTTTGGCGGCTGTATTCCGGCAGCCTAGCCCGGCTTGTCGCCGCTGATTGCATGGAAAGGAGTGCGTACGCCGGTCAAAGGACCAGGCGGGGCTGGCGTCACTCCTGCAGCCCGGCGGCTTCGAGGGCCTCTTGCCACTTGAGGAAGCCCCGGAATCGAACGATCTTGCCGCCTCGCAGCTGGAAGTGGATGGCGAACTCTTGATCGAGTTCGACGTGGCCTCTCAATCGGGTGCGCCCCAGCCACACGACCGAGTCCCCCAAATCGCGGATCTCGCTCTCCTCTGCACGAAACACTTCCCAGGTCTCCCAGGTTGCCGTGAACCCGTTGGTGACCTCGTCGCGGCCTCGGTAGATGGGCTGCTCAACGGCGGCGGGACCACCGGGCACCCATTCGACCTCGGGGGCAAACCATTCGGTCATGGCCGCCAAATCTCGCTGGTTGAAGGCTTGAACCAGGGACCTCACAACCTTCACGTTCTCCTCCGACATCGCTGCGCAGTATCCCGCGCGTGATCGGTAGCTGCGCCCGGGTATCAGCCCGCCGGGGGCGCGCGCCTGGATAGCAATCGCCAGCTTGAGCTAACCAGCCGCTAGCGGGAGATGATCGCGTCGACGATCGCCGGCAGTGGTTCGTCTCGGGGTCATAGGTTCTCGTTTCTCAGCTCGACGAGGTCGGCGTCCAGCCCGTCGAGCAGCTCGTGCAACTCGAGGTCTGCACGCTCATCGGCGAGCGCGAGCACATCCGCGGCGAACTCCGCCAGCCGCATCACCTCAACGGCGTCGGTGATCGTGACGGCCATGAACGGCTCCATCGAAGGTGGGATTCTGACTGCGACGTCGGCGGCAACCTCGACCGTCCGTTCAGTTCGTCGTTAGGGGTGCCAGGTCGAGGCGCCTGACCTCCGCCGCGCGCGTTCCCGCCGGCCCCGATCTCACCAGGTCAACTCGATCTCCAGCTCGCGCTCGTCGGTCTCCAGCTCGAGTTCGACCTTGAGATGAACTTCGTCTGGAACGTGGACCTTGATCTGCATCCCGCCACGCTCGAACTCGAGGTCGTTGTTGCGTGCGAGCGTGTCAGCAAACGCTCGTAGTCGGGCAGCGGCCTCTTCCCGCCGCATCGTCTCCTTCGTCTCGATCTCCAGGATGTCCATCACGGCTCCTTTGTTTGTGTGGTGTGCGCCTGCCTGCCATATCGATCAGGCCCGGATGCCGCCCAAGGCGGTTTCGGGAATGGCGCCTGAGGGAGAGACCCCCAAGGTGCTTCCTCGAGATTCTTACGCGTACGCGCAGGGCGCCGGTCTTGGTTCCGAGTGGTAGCGATTACGGGGCGAGATCGATCTCGGCCCACCGTCTCGGAGGCCGTCGCGGGCGCCTTCGAAACTGCCTGAAGCCGGCACTGACCGATTGACACCCTGCCGGGGCATGGATAGGGTCGCCCCCGACCTGAGGCGAGAAGAGGACCCCACTCCCGGGCGAGCGACGGAAGGACTATTCAATGGCTACGTACGTGATCACCCATGAAGTGGACGACGTCGACCGGTGGCTGAGCTCGTCGAAGCGTGACGAGGTGTTCGGGCCGATCGGCGTCAGAGTGCGGACCTTCTCGGACCCAAATGGATCCAACAAGACCGCACTCATCGCTGAGATCCCTGACATGGAGGCCTTCCAGGAGCTCATGAAGAGCGATGCCGCGGCGGAAGCCATGAAGCACGACGGCGTCAAGCCGGAGACACTTCTCGTTTTGAGCGAGGGCCAGTAAGACCCTACTGACACTCCGACGTCCGACGCAGAAGCTGCTCGTCACGGTTGACCCTGCTCAAGAGCTCCCTCAAAGTTGGGTGGCCCGAAGAGTTGGGCGGCTCCGGCAGAACACTCACCGAGTAGCACGCAACCGCCGGGGGGACTGCGCGAGCTCGGGCGGAGCTTGTTGCGTCCTCGGGATCAGGACTACTGGACTAGCGACCCCTCCTAGTAATGAGGCCTGCGCCATCTCCCGGGCTATAGCAAGACAGCAAAGATCAAGCTGATCACAGCCACGGCCGCAGTAAGCAAGGTGACCGCCAGCGAGAGGGTCGCCAATCTGAATGCTTCCCGATCTGGGGCATAAGCTGCTACCCGGCTCTGCACCTTCCTGGCCACCTGTCTAGTTGCTGACTTCTTATCCTCGGCCGCCTCGGCCTCGACCTCGCCCTCCCCATAAGGGTCGAATGGTCGAGTGTTCGCCCGGCTCTGCGCTGGATCGGCTGCTCTCGTCCCATTGACTCGCACAGACCCGAGTTGCTCCCTCCTGATGGCCGAGACGACTTCCTCCGGCAACTGGTCGATCGCGTCGACAACCCGCAGGAGCATCTCGTCTACGCGCTCCAGCTCATCCAGGAGAAGCTCGTCCACGCGCCGCAGCTCTCGCAGCAGTATCTCGTCCACGTGCTCCAGCTCTTTCAGCTGCTCAGGGGGCGGCATAACGGCCATGCGACCACTTACGCTGCTTGCGGTCGTTCACCTGCACGCGAAACCGCGGTTGCCACCACGCGACTCGAGGTGGGACTAGGGATTCAGCCCGGACTGGGCTATGGATGATCCCAGTCGTGGCGCCGAGGCCGTACCCTTGTGCCCTAGTCTGACGCTAAAGAAGACGAGTACGGACGCCCTCAAAGATGCCAGGGAGGTGAAATGAAGACACGGATTACGCGGAAGATTGCAGTGCTGGTGACCGGTTCGGCGCTGGCTCTTTCCTTCCCGGTTGCGAGCTCTGTCGCCGATCAAGGCGGCGTACCGAACGATGGCAACGGTCACTCCAAGGCCTGCCAAAACGTTGGCAAGAGCAAGAGCAAGGGGAAGGCGAAGGGGCCCAAGAAGGACGCGCCCAACACCAAGGGTCACAAGTGCGGCTTCCACAAGCAGAACCACACCTGATCGGATAGCTATTCCGTTTGGGGAGCCGGGGCGCTCATCGAGCGTCCCGGCTCGTTCAAGTGGAAGCGGCCTTCGTAGGAACTGGATTATTTGCCCTGCCAGTCGAGAGCGGGCGGATCACTCGCTTTCGGATGTTTCAAAGACGCGAGGGGGAGCGCTCGAATCGGGCCTGCCGCTTCGCTTATCTTCAGCTGGCGAATGACGGAGCGCCCATGACCTGGCTCGACGTGTCCGCGCCGATCACGGGCGGCATGGTGCACTGGCCCGGCGACCCTCCGGTCCGGATCGACCTCAGCAGCAGCATCGAGGGCGGCGATCCGGCGAACGTCTCACACCTCGACATGAGCGCGCACACGGGGACCCATCTCGACGCCCCGCGTCACTTCTTCGAGGACGGCGCCGGGATCGAGTCCATGCCTCTCGAGGTGGGAATCGGCCCGGCTCGGGTGATCGAGGCCGCCGAGTCAGACGGAATGGTCTCGGCCGAGGCGCTGCGCCATGCCGAGGTCGGCGAAGGCGAGCGGATCCTGCTGCGCACTCGGAACTCCGACCGGGACTGGGCGCACGAGCAGTTCGATCACGACTTCGTCGGGCTCTCCCTGGATGCCGCAGAGCACCTGGCCGGGTGCGGCCCGGCGGTGGTCGGCGTGGACTACATCTCCGTGACCTCGCCCGAGCCCGAGCAGGCGACCGCGGTCCACCGCGCGCTGCTGGGAGCGGGGATCTGGGTGATCGAGGGGCTCTACCTCGGCCAGGTCACGGCCGGCGACTACGAGCTGATCTGCCTGCCGCTGCGGCTCGTCGGACGGGACGGAGCGCCGGCCCGGGCGGTGCTGCGGCCGCTGACCGGCTAGGGCGGGAGTCGCAGGCCGGGACGGCGTAGACGGAACCAGCGCGCGTCGTAGGGGTCCAGGGAGAGCGTGACAGCCCCATCGTCGAGCGTGTGCGACCGCTCTTGGAAGAGATCGACCAGGGCGCCGTCCTCACCGAGCTCCAGCTCGGCCTGGGCCTCCCGGTCGGCGAGGTTGTGGACGGCGACGACCGTCTGGCCGCTCCAGTCGACTCGGTGAGCGAACACCGCTTCGTCCCCGGGGCGCAGCAGCTGCCAGTCCCCCCAGCCGAGCTCGGGGCACTCCCGCCGGCGGCGGACCAGGCGCTCCATCCAGTTCAGCATCGAGTCGGGATCCCGCCGCTGTGCCGCGACGTTGACCCGCCTGAAGCCGAACCGATCATCCTCGACGACCGGACGGCAAGGCTCCTCGGATTCCGTAAACCCCCCACGCGGCTCGTTGGACCACTGCATCGGAGCCCGCACGCTGTAACGGCCCTCGATGTCGAGGTTCTCTGCCATGCCGATCTCCTCGCCGTAGAAAAGAACCGGCGTTCCGGGAAGGGAGAACATGAGCGAGTAGACCATGCGGATGCGCCGCTGGTCGCCCTCCAGCATCGGCGGCAGCCGTCGCCGCAGCCCCCGTCCGTACAGCTGCAGCTCCTCGTCCGGCCCGAACGCGGCGAAGACCTCCTCGCGCTCGGCGTCGCTGAGCTTGTCGAGCGTCAGCTCGTCGTGGTTTCGGACGAAGTTGGCCCACTGGCAGTCTGCGGGGATCGGCGGCAGCGCCTCGAGGGCGCGTGCCAGCGGCGCTGCCTGCTCCCGCGCCAGCGCCAGGTACATCGCCTGGTTGACGGTGAACGAGAAGAGCAGCTGAAGCTCATCCCCACCCTCGTCCCCGAAGAACTTGCGCTGGTCATCGGGGGGCAGATTCACTTCGCCGAGGAGCACGGAGTCGCCTCTGCGCCTGCCGATGAAGCTGCGCACGTCGCGCAGCAGCTCGTGCGGATCCGGGATCGCGCCGTCCGGCAGGCCGACGGGCTCGATCAGGAACGGAACCGCGTCGACACGGAAGCCGCTGATTCCCTGCTCGAGCCAGTAGCCGGCGATCTGGGCGATCTCGTCGCGAACATCCGGATTCGAGACGTTGAGATCGGGCTGGTGCGAGTAGAAGCGGTGCAGGTACCAGCGTCCGGCCTCCTCGTCGAAGGCCCAGTTGGACTCCTCCTGGTCGGGGAAGACCACGTCGCCCGGCTTCTCATCGGGCTTCTCGTCCCTCCACACGTAGTACTCGTGGTGGCGAGACCCGGCTCCCTTGCGCGCCTCGCGGAACCAGGGATGGTGGTCCGAGGTGTGATTGACGACGAGGTCGGCGATGACGCGCATTCCGCGGTCATTGGCCGTCCGCACCATCTCGACCAGGTCTCCGTGCGTTCCCAGCCGTGGATCGACGCCATAGAAGTCGACGATGTCGTACCCGTCATCCCGCTGGCGTGAGGGCATGAACGGCATCAACCACACGCAGCCGACTCCCAGCCCCGCCAGGTAGTCCAGCCGCTCGGTCAGTCCCACGAGGTCGCCGCAGCCATCGCCGTCGGTATCCAGAAAGGTCTCGACGTCCAGGCAGTAGACGACGGCGTTCTTCCACCAAACGTCGCTGGTCACCTTTCGCGTCATGCCGCCAGCTCCGGAAGGACCCGCCGGCCGAAGGCATCGATGAACGCGGTCTGGTCCTGCCCGACGTGATGCAGGACGATCTGGTCGAAGCCGAGCTCGGAGAGCTCGCGGAGCCACTCGACGTGCCGGCTCAGGTCGGCGGAGATCAGAACGCTGTCGCGGACGTCCTCGGGGCGCACGTGCTTCGCCGCGAGGTCGAACTGCTCGACCGTCTCGAGGTCCCAGCACAGCGGCGGGCTGAAGAGGTTCGTGCGCCACTGGTCGTGAGCGATCCGCAGCGCCTCCTCCTCGGTCTCGGCCCAGCTCAGGTGGACTTGCAGGCGAATCGGCTTGGACCCGCCTCCTCCCTCCCGGAACGCGCCGATCACGCGCTCGAGGGTCTCGCGCGGCTGATTGATCGTCACCAGGCCGTCCGCCCACGCCCCGCACCAAGCCGCCGTCTCGGCGCTGACGGCCGCGCCGATCAGCTTCGGTGGCTCGGGTGGCAGCGTCCAGAGCCGCGCGCGGTCGACGCGCACGAGGCCGTCATGGTCCACGACCTTGCCGGCGAACAGCGCGCGCATGACATCAACGCATTCGCGCAGGCGGGCGTTGCGGGTGGCCTTGCTCGGCCAAGGCTCGCCCGTGATGTGCTCGTTGGATGCCTCGCCGGTCCCGAGGGCCAGCCACAGCCGCTCCGGGAAGAGCTCCGCCAGGCTCGCCGCGGCCTGGGCGACGATCGCGGGGTGGTAGCGCTGGCCGGGAGCGTTGACGACACCGAACGGCAACCCGGTCGCCTGGAGCGCAGCGCCCAGGAACGACCAGGCGAAACCCGACTCTCCCTGCCGCTCGCTCCACGGTGAGAAGTGATCGGAGGACATCGCCGCGCCGAACCCGGCGGCCTCTGCCTCCTGCACGTACGCCAGCAGCCGGCTCGGGGGTATCTGCTCGTGGGAGCAGTGAAAGCCGATCAGGGGCATCTCACTCTGCTACCCGCAAATTGGCTGCTCAAAGTGCGACGTGTCCGATCGCTGCCGGATCCCGTCGCTCAGCCGGCGCTGCTGAGCTGTCCCTCGTAGGGCCCGCGTCCGGTCACGCAGGCCGCTCCACAGCGCGCCCCCAGCGCCAGCGCCTCCTGCGGGGTGCGGCCCTCGCCCAGCCCGAAGGTCAGCCCAGCCGCGAAGGAGTCGCCGGCGCCGTACGCGTCCACCGGCGAGCCGGGCAGCGGTGCGGCCTCCCAGCTGCTGCTGTCGCCGTCGTCCGTCTCGAGGGAACCACCCCGGGCGCCGCGCGTCCTGACCACCAGCCGCGGCGGCGGCGAGATCGTGCCGGGCCGGTAGCGCTCTCCCTCGTCCTCGTTGCTCGACACCAGGGCGTCGAGCTGGACGTTCGCCTCGGCGAGGGCCTCGACCGCCCGTACGGTGGCGACGAGCATGCGGGCCGCGCGCGCCGCCTGCACCGCCCGCGAGTCCCCGGCAGTCAGGTAGACGGCGTCGGCATCCTCCAGCTCGTCCCAAGGCAGCGGGTCGTCTCCCCTGGGGCCCAGACGCTCGCCCATGACCGTGATGGTGCGCTCGGCGTTCGCATCCAGATGGACGAACCCCCGCCGTTGCGGCTCCGACCGCCACGCCGCCTCGACCCGGAGGCCCAGCTCCTCCAACTCCCGCTTGGCCCTGTGCCCGACGGGGTCGTCTCCGAGCGCGGTCAGGAACAGGCACTCGCCGGCGAGCCGCGCCAGCTGCACCGCGGCGACCGCCCCGCCGCCGCCCGGGTCCTCCCAGCTTTCGCGGGCGTGAACGATCTCGCCGGGCGCCGGCAGGCGCTCGACCCGGGCGAAATCGATCCACTCGACGTGGCCCACCACGGCGACCCGCATGCGAGCGGAGTCTCGCAGCTGGCTGCGCAGGCGGATCTGTCGCGTGATCGATCAGCTCCGAGGCGGAGAGGCCATAGCCCCGGTGCCGTGCGACGGTTCCTTGAGGGGCCGAGGTTGCGATGTCGCGCGCTGCGGGTAGAAAACCGGCATGCAAACGGGCGGTCTCTTCTGATGGCCACCGAGAAGCAGCGCCGGGCGGCGCGCAGGAACGTCCAGAAGGCTCAGTCCGGGGCCAAGAAGAAGAAGACGATCAGCAAGCTGTCCAGCAAGACGCGGCGGGACCTCGGACGAGAGGG
>JAJTCK010000082.1 GCA_021323175.1 Solirubrobacterales bacterium
AACTCGATCGGGCGGTCGGCGCGGGCGGCGGCCAGGATCGTGCGCAGGCCGGTGAGCTGGTCGATCCGGATCTCGGGATGGGGGGCGTCCGCGCTCAAGCGCCCGCCGCGACGGAGAGCGGCTTTGTCATCCGGACGTGCTCGATGTCGGCCTCCATGAACAGCTCTCCCTCGGGCCGGTATCCGTTCGCCGCATAGAAGCCGCGGGCCCGCGTCTGGGCGTGCAGGACCATGCGCTCCGCGCCCTCGGAGCGCGCGAGCTCTTCGGCCCACGCCAGCAGCCGGCTGCCGACCCCCAGCGAGCGCAGCCGGCTCTCGACCGCCATCCGCTCGAGCTTGCGGTCGCGGCCGGTCCAGCGCAGGCGGCAGGTGGCGACCACGCCCGTCTCGTCCACGGCGACGATCTGAGTCGCGGTGGCCTCGTGCTCGTCCAACTCATCGGGGGGCGCCACCCCCTGCTCCCCGCAGAACACCTTCTCGCGCAGCTTCCAGGCGGAGTCGAGCTCCGCCTGGCAGGCGGTTTCCCGGATCGTCACCGTCAGGCGGCAGCCGGAGCGCAAGCGGCTCTCAGGAGCCCCCGGCCCGAGCCCGCAACTCGTTGAAGGCGTTCAGCATCTCGATGGGCAGCGGGAAGACGATCGTGGTGTTCTGGTTCACCCCCATCTCCAGCAGGGTCTGGAGGTAGCGCAGCTGGAGCGTCGCCGGGTTCTTGCTGATGATCTCGGCGGCGTCTGCGAGCTTCTGGGCGGCCTGGAACTCGCCTTCCGCGGCGATGATCTTTGCTCGGGGATCTCGACGTCCTTGATCTCGACCGTGGTCACCTTGACGCCCCAGGGCTCGGTCTGATCGTCGATGATCTTCTGGAGGTCCTCGTTCAGCCGCTCGCGTTCGGCGAGCAGCTGGTCCAGCTCGGCCTTGCCGAGCACGGAGCGCAGCGTGGTCTGCGAGATCTGCGAGGTGGCAAGCAGGAAGTTCTCGACCTCGGTGATCGCGCGGTTGGGGTCGATCACTCGGAAGTAGGCGACCGCGTTGACGCGCGCGGGCACGTTGTCGCGGGTGATGACCTCCTGCGGCGGGATGTTGAGGGTGACCGTTCGCAGGTCCACTCGGACCATGCGGTCGATCACCGGGATCAGCAGGATCAGTCCGGGCCCCTTCTGGGCGATCAACCGCCCGAGCCGGAAGATGACGCCGCGCTCGTACTCGCGCAAGATCCGGATCGCGGAGCCGAGGAAGAACAGCAGGAAGAAGACGACCACCACGGCGATCCCGATCGCTATTGCCATCTCACGCTCGCTTTCCGTTGCCTATGGCCGGCGCTCGAACGGGCTCACGACCAGGGTCAGCCCGTCCACCGACTCGATCTTCACTCTAGTGCCGATGGTGACCGGGCCGCCCCCCTCGCGCGCCCGCGCCTTCCACAGGGCGCCCTCGATCCAGACCTGGCCGACCGGGTCGAGTTGCTCACGGACCTCGGCGTCCCGCCCGATCAGCTCCTCCCAGCCGGTCCGCACCGGCTCGTCGCGGTGGGCCCGGATGACCTTCGGGGTGATGACGAAGAAAGTAGCGACCGACAGCACCCCCAGCGTGATCAGTCCGGGACCGACGTACTCGGCGGCCGAGGTGTCTTCGCTCAGCGCGTAGACGCCGGCGCCGATCAGGCCCAGCGCGCCGATCAGTGCGAGCACGCCTCCGGTCGGCAGCAGCAGCTCCACGAAGAGCAGGACCACGGCGACGATCGCGATCGCGATGACCACGTCCATGCGGCCATTATCCCGGTTCGGCGTCCCGGCTCCGCTCCTAGCTCGCGTAGCGGTCGATGTCGGCCGCCAGCGCGGCCTCGTCCTCGTAGACGCCCTGGTGGGTGTAGACCAACTCGCCTGCAGAGTCGTAGAAGGCGGTCGCCGGGAAATTGCGGGGAGCTTCGATCTCGGCGGCGAGGTCCTGGTCCGGATCGTAATAGGACGGGTAGGGCAGCGGCAGCTCCTCGAGGAAGGTCGCCCCGGCGTCCTCGGAGTCGTCCGAGAGCAGCCCGATGAAGGCGACCTCGCTGGCGCGCTCGTCGGCCTGGGTCTGGAACCACGGGAACTCCAGGCGGCAAGGGCCGCACCAGGACGCCCACTTGTTGACCACGACCGGGTGGCCGCGAAGTTCCGACAGGCGCTTGCGAAAGTCGTCGGTGTCGCCGTCGATGATCTCGTTCGCCTGCTCGCGTACGGCGGCCAGCGCCGGTGGCGCGTCCTCGAGCGGAGCGGTCGCCTGGGCCGGCGTCAGCTCCGAGTCGGGGTTTCCGGCGTCGTCCGAGCCGCAGGCGCCCAGGGCCACCGCCGCGCTCGCGAGCAGCGCGGACAGCACGATTCGGTGCAGGCTGAAGGTCAAGAAACGCTCACATCCATGGGTCTCACCCCGGTCAGGTTCGCAGGGCTGCTTTAATTCCTTCTTGGTCCAATCAGTTCCTGGACCGGAGGGGGGTCCGGAGCACAAGCTCCCGCGGCGCCCCACGATCAGGCTCTTACCGCCCTCGCCCCTGTGCTTCGCCGGGCGAGGTGCGCCGGATCAGAAAGCCTCATGGCTGAAACCACCAAAGTGGCCGCGAGAGCGGCGAAGGCCCCCACAGCCGCCGAAATCGAGCGCGCGCATGAGTTCACGCGCGAACCCTTCCTGCTCGAAGGCGAGAAGCCGAAGGACCTGACCGCTGGCAGCCCGCGGCGGCGCGCCCTGGATGCTGCCCTGGCCGAGATCGACGAGGGTCGGGAGACGCCTTCGATCGAGTGGCGCCGCGACTACTCGCTGATGCTGGGCCTGGAGCGCCTGCTGGACGAGGACCCGCCCCATCTGGCAGACGGCGCGGAGCTCTCAGACCACCAGGTGGACGCGCTCTCGGGCACCCTCGCCGCGCTGATCTCGGAGCTCGAGGAGCAGAACGGACGCGCGAACGGCGTGGCCAACGGCAGCGCCCGGGCTCCGGCTGAGGCCGCGGACGCGCCATCGGCCGACGGATCCGGCTCCGCCAACGGCGCCGCCGCGCTCGATGCCCCGGCGGACGCCGAAGATGACGCGCTCGAGCCTGATGAGGAGCCCAAGGACTGGGACGAGGCCGACGAGGACGAGGACGTCTCCGACGAGGCGCCCGAGGACGCCGGAGCGAGCCGCCGCTTCTGGTTCGAACACGCGACGGGCGCCGGCAAGACCGTCGCCGCCGTCGGGTTCATCGAGGCCTCGCGCACCGGCGGTGTGCTGATCCTGACCCACCGCCGCAACCTGGTGGACCAGTTCATCGGCGAGATCTCGGACCGCGGCTACAAGGATCGCCTTTCGCCGGCGCTCCTGGACGGCAAGGACAACCCCTACGGGCCGGTCACGGTCGAGACCTACCAGTGGTTCGTGCGCAATGCAGGCCGCATCTCGGACGCGTATTCGATCGTGATCTGCGACGAGGCCCACACGGCGCTGGGCGAGAAGACCAGCCAGTGCATCCGCGACTGGATCGGCCCCGTCTTCATCGGGATGACCGCCACAGGGGCGCTGATCGCCCGCCACGTCGCCGACCTGTTCCCCACCCAGACCTCTCGCTTCGACCTGGCCCAGGCGGCGCGCAGAGGGGTGATCTCGCCGCTGCGCTGCATCCGGATCCCACCCGGACCGGGCGTGCGGACGATCGCCAAGGTCCCCCTGCGTAAGGGGGAGGTGGACCAGGACTTCGATCAGGAGGAGCTGGCCAAGCTGCTGGACCAGCAGCCCTTCAACGTCGCGATCGCCGACCTCTACAAGTCCCGGTTCCGCAAGGTCCCCGGCGTCCTCTACACGGCCGGGGTCCAGCACGCCAACAACGTCGCCAGGGCGTTCCAGGACGCCGGCATCAACGCCAAGGCCGTCTCGGGCGAGACTCCCAAGCGCGAGCTGGCTGAGATCCTCGCCGGGTTCGAGCGCGGCGAGGTCGACGTCCTCTGCAACGCGATGCTGCTGGCCGAGGGCTGGAACTCGCCGCGGGCGACGATCTGCATGCACCTGGCGCCGACCGCCTCCCGCCGCGTGTATCAGCAGCGGGTCGGCCGGGTCACCCGACGGAACCAGGGCAAGGAGGCGGGCCTTGTCATCGACTTCGTGCATCCGGCCACGACTCACGACGAGACGATCGTGACCCTGCACAGCCTGCTGGACCGCGATGTCTATCGCGGCGGCGCGATCGTGGTCGGCCCCGTGCGGCGCGGCCGCGGCCGGCGGGTCCGCGTCGAGAAGCGGGTCGTCCCCGTCTCGGACGAGTCCGAGAAGCGGTTGCGCGTCCTGGAGCGGGAGCTGTGGCGGATCGCCGTCGAGAACCTGGACCACTCCGAGCAGCACGTCTGGGCGGCACTGGCCGGTGCGCGCGTCAACCCGTCGGGCTGGCGGCGCGCCAAGGCGATGCTCCAGCACGACGCGACCAAGGAGCTGCGCCGCCGCTTTCTGCTGACCTGCGTGCAGCGCAACCGCAACTCGCAGCTGCGCATCAAGGCGCTGGCCGAGATCGCCGCGCTGCGGGATCCGGAGGCCTTCGACGACGCGATCGACACCGTCGGGACCTGGTCGCGGGAGGACCGGCGCGCCGGGACCAAGGTGCTGCTGGAGGCCCTCGCCGAGCGCCGTATCGGCCGCCGCGACCAGGCGCAGGCCTGGGTCTGGAGGCTTGCCGGCTACACCCGGGAGCTCCACGAGGAGTACGCGGTGCAGCGCTGGCCCGAGACGAAGCGCCTGCTCGGTCTGCTCGTCAACTCTTCGGGGCGCGCCCACGGCCGCAACGCGCGGCGCCTCGTCCACGCCGCGCGCAATCAGGATCGCCGCCTCGCCGCCGCGCTGCTTGCGGCCGCGGTCGCTCACACGCCCGAGGGCGAGGAAGTGCTGCGCGGCGCCCGCATGCGGGCCGCCCGCAAGCCGTCCGCTGTCGCCCGCGAGCTGCTCAGGAACTTCCCGAAGTCAGGCTCCCGGCGCAGGCGCCGCAAGCGCAAGAGCGGGGGCAAGGGGGGCAACGGCGGTAACGGAGGCAACGGCTCCGGCAACGGCGCCAGGGCACGCCGCGGCGGAGGCCGGAACGGCGAGCGCGCCCCCGACGAGTCGCTCGAGTCGCCCAACGGCGAGGCGGATCTGGATGACGGGGGCTTCGACGACGACGCCGATGCGAGCGCGGAGGGCGCAGAGGACTATGCGGCCGACGAGCGGACGGAGGCAGACGAACAGCCGGCGGAGGCCGAGGAGGCCTAGCTCGCATGCGGGTCCGCCGTGCGCAGGTTGACCTCGCCCGCACCCAGCGCCACTCTCTTCCCGGCTGCGTCCACCAGCAGATGCCCTGAGTCGTCGATCCCGGCGACGATTCCCTCCCCGCGGGCCCACGCGACTGCGCGGCCGGCGAGGACATCGCGTTCCCGGAACGCCGCCAGCACCCGCTGCGGCGGCGCATCCACCCAGCGGCCGAGCGCCCGATTCAGCGCGACCAGGGAGTCGCCGACGTCGAGAACCGCACCCTCGCCGGACTCGGCGAGCAGTGATGTCGCCGTCTCGGCCAGCTCCGGGGGGAAGTCTTTCCGCCGGACGGCGACGTTCAGGCCGATCCCGATCACCGCCCAGGAGTCCTCAACCCCTCCCGGCCGGGACTCGATCAGGATCCCGGCGATTTTCCGATGGCCGACCCACACGTCGTTCGGCCACTTGACGCCGCAGCTGACGCCAGAGGCGATCTCCTCCGCGGCCTCGCAGACGGCCAGGGGGACGGCGAGCGGCAGCAGGGGCCGTTCGCCGAGCGGCCGCAGCAGTGCCGAGTAGAGCAGCGAGCTCCCCGCGGCGCCGAACCAGGTCCGGCCCTGGCGGCCGCGGCCAGCGCGCTGCTCGGAGGCGGTCACGACCAGCCCTCCTGGTGCTCCCGTCAGGGCCAGCTCGCGCGCCCTCGCGTTAGTTGAGTCCGTCTGGCTGTGGTGGCGGTGGGGTCGGCCGAACTCCGTCACGGCCGGGACCATCGCAGGGAGTGCATCGCCCGGGCTAGAGGGGCCGGAACTCGACCTCGGCGTCCGGCCGCAGGTCCAGCAGGCCAGCGGCGCTGCCGCCGTTGACGGCGAGTGTCATGCGGCCCGAGGCGTTCTCGTAGAGCAGCACGTCGCCGCGCTCGACCTCGGCGAACGTGCGGACCCAGGCGCCCTCGAAGCGCCCGTCTGGCGCGCGGACCTCGAAGCGCCCGCCGGCCGCCAGAGAGCCCCGGGACGCCGAGTCGGAATCCAGATCCAGGCTGACGTTGCCGTAACGGTCGATCAGGAGGGCGTGGGCTCGAACCCGTCCCGGCTCGATCTGCGGCTCGGGGAGCTCGAGCGGGGCGAGCTCGGCGGGGTCGAACTTCTCGCCTGCCTCGTCGAGGGTGGCCCCGAGGGCCAGGTGGGCGGCGACCGGCGCGAACAGGTCGCGGCCGTGAAAGGTGTGGCTGACTGGCTCCAGGCGGAAGGGCGACCGGGACAGGTCTATGGCGCGGGCGGCCCCGCCGAACCTCTCGATCGCGGGGCCAAGCAGTCCGTTGTCGGGCCCGACGAGGAAGCGGCCCTCCTCCGTCGTGGTCACCGCCACGGGTCGGCGCGCCGTCCCGACGCCCGGATCCACCACCGCCAGGTGAACCCCGGGCGGGCAGAAGGGCAGTGCGTTCAGCAGGGCCAACGCCCCGTGGCGGACGCCCTGGCGCTCGATGCCGTGGGTCAGGTCAACAAGCGAGGCGTCGGGCGCGATCTGGTTGATCACGGCCCGGCAGACGCCGGCGAACTCGTCGTCGGACCCGTAGTCCGACAGAAACGTGATGGGCAGGCCCTCGGCCACGCCCGCATCCAATCACTTGGGGCGCGCTCGAGCCGTACGCAGAACGTGTCGCTACCCGAGCGCGTCCAGGCGGGCGGCTCACCGGTGCGCCGCCGGAGGCGCCAGGCGAGCGGGTCAACGGTGCGCCGCCGCGGCGTCGGCGAGCAGGGCGTCCACGAGCCCGTCAAGGTCGTGGCGCTCGGCCTCGACGGCCACCTCCAGTCCCGCCTCGCGGACCGCCTCGCTGGTGACCGGCCCGATCGAGACGACCCGGGCCGATCGCGGCAGCTCGTCGCCCAGCGCGTCCACCAGTTTGCGGACGGTCGAGGCGGAGGTGAAGGTGATGTAGCCGGCCCCCGCAGCCCGTTCAGCCGTCTCCGGTGCGGGGGTCTCGGCGACCGTCTCGTACAGCGGGACCACGTCCAGCTCGGCGCCCAGGCGCCGCAGGGCGTCGGGCAGGACCTCGCGCGCCTCGGAGGCACGCGCCAGCAGCACCCGCTTTCCCTTCAGATCGATCTGCTCGAGGGCCTCGACCAGCGATTCCGCCACCATGCGCTCGGGCAGGAGGTCCGCCATCACCCCGAACTCGGCGAGCGCGGCTGCCGTGCCCGGGCCGATCGCGGCCACGCTTGCGTTGGCGAGTGCGCGGGCGTCTCGTCCGGCGCCGGCCATCGCCTCGAACAGCAGCCGTACCGAGTTGGCGCTGGTCAGGCAGATCAGCGCGTAGGTGTGAATGTCTACGACCGCGCGCCGGACCTCGTCGGTGTCGATTCTGGGCTCGATGCGGATGGCAGGCACCTCAACCGGCTCGGCGCCCAGGGCCGCAAGGCGGCGGGTCAGATCGCTCGCCTGCGCACGGGCCCTGGTGACGATCACCCGAACCGCATTCAGGGGGCGCCGCTCCAGCCAGGCGATCGTCTCGCGCCGCGCCGCGACCGGGCCGACCACTGTGATCGCGGGCGGACGGACCCCGGCGTCGGCGGCAACCTCTGCGATGTCGGCCAGCGGGCCTGTGACCGTGCGCTGTCCGGGCAGCGTGCCCCGCTCGATCGCCGCCGCGGGCTCGGCGGGGTCGCGACCCTCGGCGATCAGCCGCTCGGCGATCCGGGGCAGCGCTTTCACCCCCATGTAGAAGACGAGCGTGCCGGGGAAGCGTGCCAGCCCCGCGTAGTCGAACGCGGCCTCGCCGTCGGCGGCCTTCTCGGGGTCCATGTGCCCCGTCACGAACGCGACCGCGGAGGCGTCGGCGCGGTGGGTCACCGGGATGCCGGCGTAGGCCGGAGCTGCCACGCCCGCCGTGATGCCGGGCACCACCTCGAACGGGACGCCGGCCTGGGCGAGCGACTCGGCCTCCTCGCCTCCCCGTCCGAACACGAACGGGTCGCCGCCCTTCAGTCGGACGACGATCTTGCCCTGGCGGGCGCGCTCGATCAGCAGCTGCTCGATCTGGTCCTGGGCCACGCTC
>JAJTCK010000020.1 GCA_021323175.1 Solirubrobacterales bacterium
GCCAGCTGGTGCGCCGGCTCAGCGAGCAGCTCCAGGTCCATTTCGCGGATCCGCTGCTGCAGGCGCTCCCCGGCCTCCGCCTGGCGCGCCCAGCGGTTCTCGAGGCCCTCGGCCGCCGTCCGGCGCAGCACCTCGTAAAGGGCGTAGATATTGAGGACCGGGACGGTCACGTGGTAGGTCGTCGCGGGCCGCTGGGTCCAGTAGGCGGTCAGCAGGTCGAGGTCGAAGTCGAACCTGTGCGGCGCCCGGCTGCGCGCGCGCGCCGCCGCCTTCGCCGACACGGCGATGGGGGACATTCCGGGAGGAGCGCCCAGGCACTTCTGGGTGCAGGAATACGCGTAGTCGATTCCCCAGCCGTCGAAGTCCAGCTCGATCCCGCCGAGGCTGGTGACGCAGTCGGCCATCAGCAGCGTCTCGCTGTTCCGCATCTCGGCGCCGAGCTCCGCGAGCGGGTGCTCGACGCCGGTCGAGGTCTCGGCGTGCACGACCGCCAGTAGGCGGGCGTCGCGGTGCTCGTACAGAGCGTTCAGCAGAGATTCGTTGGGCACGTGCTCGCCCCAGTCGGCGTTTACCTCGACCACCTCGGCGCCGTGACGCCGGGCCATCTCGGCGATCCGCCGGCCGAAGTAGCCGTTCACGCCCACGATCACGGTGTCCCCGGGCTCCACGAGGGTTGCGATGCCGGTCTCCATCCCGGAGGTCCCCGTCGCCTGCAGCGGCAGGACGATCTCGGCGCTCTCGGCGCGGTAGGCCGCGCGGAGCAGGCCGCAGAGGTCGAGCAGCATCTCGTGCAGGGTCGGGTCGAGGTGGCCCAGCATCGGGCGGCGCATCGCCTCCAGGGCCGCTGGGTCCACGTTGGTCGGCCCGGGGCCGCAGAGCAGCCGTTCGGGAGGCGAGAAGGAGGGCGGTACGGCCATCGCTCGCGGCAGGTTCCCACGCACAACCGATGGAATCAAGTCAGTAAATAGATCTCACGGATAGATTGCTCGCTAAGGGAAGGTGAGGACAGGACGCAGCCGGGGAGGCCGGTCAGGCGTGCAGCGCCGAGTCGGCGCCCGTGCCTCGGGGCGGGTGCCACACATGCGGATCCTCGCCCCCGCTGATGGTCGCCCGCGTGGAGACCAGAGCCGGCTCGCGTATCGCATCCGGTCCCAGACGGCCTCCTCGAGCTCGGAGGCGAGGCCGGAGTCGGTGCTCCCGGGGATCTTCAGCAGCATCTCGCCGTCCCCCTGCACGAGCGTCGGCCCGTCGCCCTCGGGGCCGAGCACAGGGGTGAGGTCTGGGTGCTTCAGCGTCCCTCGCAGGATCAGGTGCGCGTCGAGCTTGCCGGGGTCCGGGTCGTCCGTCGGCATGAAGCACACGACGATGTCGGCATAGCGACGCTGGGGAGCGATGAACGCGTCGACGTCTCGCTCGCGGCGGTCGAGTTCGGCCAGGACCTGGTGGGTGGTGTACCCGCGGCGGGTGCAGTCGCGGGTCAGCTTCCAGTTGCGTCGAAGTTCCTCGGGAGGGGCCAAGAAGACCCTGATGTCGTGAGCGTCGCGAAGCCGCTCTGTGTGGAAGTTGAGCAGGCCCTCGACCACGACGTAGGGGTGCGGCCGCACGTATGTCGGGGCGCCCAGGGTGCCGCTGCGGTGGTCGTAGTTGGGCTTCAGGATCGGCTCCGACGCTCGCAGATGGTCCAGGTGTTGGCGGAGCACGTCCAGGTGGTTCGCTGCCGGATCGAGCGGGGTGATCCCCAGCTCCGCGCGTTGGTCGCGCCCGTAACGGTGATAGTCGTCGCCGCTGATGTAGGAGACCTGCCCGCCGCCCCCCAGGATCCTGACCACGCCGCGGTTCAGCGTGGTCTTGCCGGCTCCGGAATCCCCCACGACGCCGAGTACGATCGGTCGCGCCATTCGCGAAGGATGTCAGACGAATGGGGGGCCGTCGGGCCCGGTACTCAAGGCGACTGGACGCGACCGAGGCTCAGGCGCCGGCGACCGGAACGGGGGCTGGCGAGGAGCCGTTGCGGCGCTCCTCGATCAGCTCCATCTTGTGCAGCAGATGCGCTGCCATCCTCAAAGAGGCCGCGTCGATAAGGCGGCCGTCGAGCGAGACGGCCCCGCTGCCGTTCTTCGCGGCTTCCTCCATCGCTGCGACGATGCGCCTGGTGCGGTCCACCAGGTCGTCGCCCGGCGAGAAGACCTCGTTGGCGAGCTCTATCTGGCTGGGATGGATGCACCACTTGCCCTCGTAGCCCAGGACGGCGGCCCGCTTAGCCGCGATCAAATAGCCCTCGGGGTCGTTGAAGTCGCCGAACGGCCCGTCGATCGGGCGCAGTCCGTTCGCCCGGCACGCGACCGCGATGCGCGACAAGGGGTAGTGCCACTGGTCCCCCCAGTGCAGCTCGCGGGCTCCTCCGTCGGCCGGCGCGTCCGTGATGGTGGCGTAGTTCGGGTCTGAGCCTCCGATCGACGCCGCCTGGCTTTGAATCGAGGCCGCGTAATCGGCGACGCCGAAGATCAGTGCCTCCATGCGCTCCGGGCACGATTCCGCGATCTCGTCCACGTTGTGCATGCCGGGAGCGGTCTCGATCAGCGCCGAGATGCCGATCGGCTTCTCGATCCCCATCGCGTCCTCGATCTGGGACAGCAGGGTCGCGACCATGTGGATGTCGGCGGCACAGGCCGCTTTCGGGATCAGCACCGTGTCGAGCCAGCGGCCGGCCTGCTCGACCACATCCACGACATCGCGGTAGCAGTACTGCGTATCGAGGCCGTTGATGCGGACGACCATGGTCGAGCTCTCCCAATCCAGGTCCTGGAGGGCGGCGATGACGTTATCGCGCGCCTCGGGCTTGTCGTCAGGCGCGACGGCGTCCTCCAGGTCGAGCATGATCACGTCGGCTCCCAGGCTCGGCGCCTTCTCCAGCATTGGACGGCTGGTGCCTGGGACGCAGAGTTCGCTTCGGTGAAGGCGGACGGGAATCGGCATGACCTCTCCTCTCGGGGGGTGGGCAGTGAATCGTCTGCCGGTCCGGCGATCAAGCCGAAAGCGAGGAATTCCGCCGATCCATAGAGCTACGGCTTGGTATTACGGGAGTCCAGACCCCCCGTCTTTATGGGCGCGAGCCGGGGGAGACCTCGGGGTTGACGGGCGTGAGCGCCGGTTCACCCGCGGCCACCGCCAGCGCGTTGCGCGCCGCAAGCTCCGCCATGGCGGTGCGGGTCTCCTTGGTGGCCGAGCCCAGGTGCGGGACCAGGACGACGTTCTCAAGCTCCAGCAGGCCTGGGTGCACGTCGGGCTCGTTCTCGAAGACGTCAAGCCCGGCCCCGGCGATCTCGCCGCGCTTCAGAGCATCGGCCAGTGCCGCCTCATCGACCACCGGCCCCCGAGCCGTGTTGATCAGGTAGGCGTCGGACTTCATCCGGCCGAGTGCTTCGGCGCCGATCAGATGCCGGGTCTCCTCGGAGAGCGGCAGGTGCAGGCTGACGATGTCCGCCTGGGCCAGCAGCTCGTCCAGCGTCATCCGCTCCGCTTCCAGCTCCGCCTCCACCTCGGGGTCCGCCGGGGTCCGGGACGTGTAGGCGACCCTCATCCCGAACGACCGGGCGCGGCGGGCCACCGCCCGTCCGATGCCGCCGAGCCCGACGATGCCGATCGTCTTCCCCTGCAGGCCGGATCCGAGCATGAAGAACATATGCCAGGACCATGGCGTCCCACTTCTCATCAGGCGTTCCCCCTCGCCGAGCCTGCGGGTCGCCATCAGCACCAGGCCCATCGCGATGTCGGCGGTGGCTTCGGTCAGGACTCCGGGCGTATTCGTTACGACCACTCCGCGGGCGGTCGCGGCCGGGACGTCGATGTTGTCGTAGCCGACGGCCACGTTCGAGACCGACCGAAGCTGCGGGCCTGCCGCGTCAAGGAACGCGTCATCGACCCGGTCGTGCAGCAGGGATACAACGGCGTCGGCGCCGGAGACGGCTTGGTGGAGCTCGCCGGTCTCGAGCGGGCGGTCGTGCTCGGAGATCCACAGGTCGGCGTCCGATCCGCGCAGCAGGTCCAGCGCCGGTTCCGGGATTCGGCGGGTCACCACGATCCTCGGGGCTGGCACGGCTACCGCCTCGCCAGCTGCCTGCGCGTCTGCTGGACCTCGTCGCCGTGCGCGCGCGCGAGGGCGTGTCGGGCCGCCGGGGACTCGACGAAGGCGACGAAGGCGTCGACGGACTCCCGGCTGGGCCCGACGGTCGAGCGGACCACGTACCAGGAGCGCTTCGGCAGACCGCCACGCGGCCGGATCGTGGCGAGAAGCCCGAAGTCCAGCTCCAGCTGGATGGCGTGGCGGGACTGCAGCGCGATTCCGAGGCCCACCCGCGCGGCGTTCTTGATCGCCCCGTTGGAGCCCAGAGTCAGCTTGGGCGGCTCGAGCTGGTTCGCGGTCAGAAACGACTCGCACAGCCGGCGAGTGCCCGATCCCTCCTCGCGCATCAGCCAGGGCGTGCCGCCGAGCTCATCGATCGCGACCCAGGGCCGCTTCGCGAGCGGGTCCGCGGGCGCCGTGATGAGAGCGAACTCGTTGTCGGCGAAGGCCGCTCCGTCGAGGGTGCTGTTCTCGGGGGGCTGCCCCGAGATCGCGACGTCCGCCTCGTGGGTCTCGACCCGGTGGAAGACCTCCTCCCGGTTTCCGACGTGCAGGCTCACCTGGAGCTCGGGGTGGTGCTCGCGGAACGCCTGCAGGAGGGCGGGGGCGAGATGCTCGCCCGCGGTGGTCACGGCGCTGATGCGAAGACGGCTGCCGGCGCCCTCGGCGACCTCGGATGCGACCTCGGCGCCTTCCCTCAGCAGGCCCAGGACGTCGGCGGCGTATCGCGCATAGGCCTCCCCTGCGCGAGTCGGCCGCACGTTTCGCCCGGCTCGCTCGGTCAGCTTGACCCCCACCTCGCGCTCGAGTGCCGCCACGGCGGCAGACACCGACGGCTGGGTGACCACCAGCTCCTCGGCCGCGGCCGTGACGGAGCCTCGCCTGACGACGGAGAGGAAGGCTGCGAGCTGGGTTAGCGTGACGGCCAAGTTCAGCCCGAGACCATATAGAGATACCTATGACTGGATCGGCGGCGCGTGCGACCCCTCGCGATGAAAGGAGGGCACCCGCCCGAGCCGAACCGGCTAGCGGCCGCGCAGCCTCGAGAACCGGACCCGTAGCCTGTTCAGGTCCACGCGGCCCACGATGCCCGGGATGCTCCCAGAGCTGGTGTACTGCCAGACCGCCCAGCCCCGGCTGCCCCAGTTTGCCGCCGGCACCGCCGGCTTGCTGACGCCCCAGTTCGCGACCCAAAGCCTGTGACCCCGCTTGGCGAACTCCCTGGTGTTCCCGGTCGCCGCCCAGCTGGTGGCGTTGGTGTAGATGATCGGCCTGGCGGTCAGCTTCCGGCGTACCCGCTTCACCCACGCGCGGATCCACTTCTTCAGCGCGTTGCGGCCTGCCACGTCGAAGGGCGTCTCGACGTCCAGGGCGGGGGCCAGATCCTTGGCGGCGAGCCCGCCTACGCTCTTGATGAAGACGTCGGCCTCGGCACGCGCGTCCTCGATCAGGTCCCGGTAGGTGTCGCCGGCGATGAACGCGCGGTGGTACGGACCGACCCTGATCCCAGCGGCGCGCGCACCCTCGTAGTTGGCGTCGAAGTTGGGGTCCTGACCGCAGCTCTTCGGTACGACGGCGCAGTCGTCCCCGCGGCCGCGGCTCGCGGCGATGAACGCAAAGCGCACGCCGGCGCCGGCGGCGCGCTCCCAGTCGATGGCGCCGTTGAAGCGGGAGACGTCCACCCCCAGGCGCCCGGGCTTCGCGGGTGCGCTCGCTGAGTCGAGGACGAGTAACGCGCAGAGCCCGATAGCCAATACGGCGAGGCTCGCGCGGAGCGTGTGGCTCCGAAGCGGGGGCATGCTCCCTCAACAACCTAGGGAGGGTGTCGTTGCGGAACGGGCGCTCGCGTTCAGGCGCCCGCGGCGTCCGAGGCGACGCTTGAGGGGGGCTCGATAAGCCCAAGCCTGCCGGCGAGCCAGCCCGCTGGAAGCGCCTGCAGGATGAGGGTGAGGATCACGGCCAGCGCGACGACGCTCGCGTACAGCTCGGTGTCGGGCACGCCGAGGCCCGCGAGCACCCCGACCAGCGCGGCGGGGACCACACCCGTCTCGCGGGTCCAGCACAAGAAGAGCTTCTCCTGGCGTGTCCAGCCTCCGCCACGGTCGGGCAGGATGCAGGCGAGCACCGTGAGGGGTCGCGCCACCAGCAGCAACGCCGCAACCACAGCGAGCGCAGGGAGGAGGTTGTCGCCGAGCACTCCGAATGGGATGTTCGCGCCCAGCACCAGGAACACGAACAGCGTGACCAGGTCCGCGATGTTCGCCGCGAAGTCCTTCATGTCGCGCTCATGATCGGCGTGCATGGCGAGGCCGAGCTGCTCCATGTTGCCCACGATCAATCCGGCGAGGAAGGCGCCGAGGTACCCGCTGCCGCCCGCGGAGTCCAGCGAGAAGTAGCTGATCGTGACCACCATCAGCATCGCCGCCGCCGAGGACTCGCGCCAGATTCCAGCCCTGTGGCTGCTCACGGTCGCGGCGAGCAACACGCCGGCCACGATCCCGAGGACCGTGCTGATGCCGAGATCGACGACGAACTCCTCGACGGGCGTCGCGATCGAACTCTCGCCGCTGATCAGCACGCCGGCCAGGGCGAGCGCCAGGACGGCGCCCGTCGGGTCGTTGAACGCGGACTCCGCAATCACGGTCTGCGCGAGCTTGGGCCGCAGTCGCGAGCGAATGAAGAGCGGAATCAGGATCGCCGGGTCGGTGGGGGCGAGGATCGCGCCCATCAGCAGAGCCGCTGTCCAGTCGAAGTCGAAAACCAGGTGGGCGACAGCGCCCGTAACGGCGGCGGTCAGAATGACCCCGGGCAGGGCGAGCATGGTCAGCCCCACCCACACCTTGCGCAGTAAGGGAAGCGAGAGGTTCAGCCCGCCGTAGAACAGGATCAGCGAGACGCCGAGAGTGAAGATCAACTGGGCGCCGAGCGAGGAGAACGGCACGTCGACGACATCCAGAACCGAGGGGCCGACCAGGGCGCCCAGCCCCAGCAGGATGATCAGCTCCGGGATCCTCAGCAGGC
Organism: Solirubrobacterales bacterium; assembly: GCA_021323175.1. Taxonomy (GTDB): domain Bacteria; phylum Actinomycetota; class Thermoleophilia; order Solirubrobacterales; family 70-9; genus VGBV01. The sequence continues at coordinate 7,145 of JAJTCK010000020.1, forward strand.
TGGCCAGGAAGCGTGCGGCGAGTGCCGCGCTCAGCAGCAGACTCAGGGTGAGTAGTACGTCCTCGCTCTCCACTCGGGCCTCCCTCCCACCCGGTCAGGTCAGGAGGGCTTCTCGTCTCCGGGCTCGCCCCTGGACCGGCGTTCGCCTTCGAGGGCCATGCGGACGACGTCCTGAGCCGTCACGAGCAGCAAAATGATGACGATCCCGGCACCCAGGGCGACCGCGATCAGCTGCTTGCGCGCGTCCTCTCGGTCGTCGTCGAAAGCGGCGTCCGCCGCCTGCGCCTGCTCGAACTGGTACGCGGCCAGCTTCGAGGCGGTCGTCGCCATCGCCTCGAAGCGCAGCAGCTCGGGTCCCAGGAAAATCCTCTTGACGCGGGCGGCGTCCCCCTGCCGCAGGGCGCTGAACGCCACGGCGTCGAGAGCCATGAACCGCTCGTACTCACGTCGCAGCTGCGAAACCAGGGTGCGCTCGGTGGCGTCGGTGAGCTCTCGCTCGGCCCGGGCCAGCTCCGAGTCGAGCACCGTCGCGGACCGGACGAACTCCGGGCGGAACCTGCCGTCGCCGGCGTACCCGTAGGCGGTCTGCCACCCGTTCATGTCGGTCACGTCGAACTTGACCTCGAGGGCGAGCGACTCGTGCCGCCCGCGCTCCTTCACCTCATCGAAGCTGCCTCCGAGGTCGGACATGGCGTTCAATGCGACCGCCGTCGTCGCCAGCGGGCCCAGGATGGTCAGCACGATCGCGGCGTAGAGCTTGGCCCTGATGGTCATCTCAGTTCCCTCGGGTCGCGGAGCTGTCGCGGTGGGCACCTATACGATGGCGGCCCACATGATCCTGTTTCTCATCACGGGCTCCGCACCGCCCATCCTCGTCGTGACGCTGCTGGTCATGTGCTATCTGGCCGGTTACGAGCTCTGGAAGGAGGAGGACCTGCCCCTGCTGTGGAAGGCCTGGTGGATCCTGCTGATCTTCCTCCTGAACGTCGTCGGCTTCGCGCTCTTCTGGGCCTGGCTGCTGTATCGCCGCTGGCGGGGCCCCGCCAGGCCCGCCTAGCCGGGTCACCTCGGGGTTCCCTCCGCGCGGACGCGGTGGAGCCGGACCAGCTTCAGTGCCAGCTCCAGCGACAGCAGGTCCGCATCAGTCAGGTCGAGACCCGCCACGCGTTCGATCCGCTCGATTCGCTGCCGAACCGTGTTGGGATGGACGTAGAGGGCCCGGGCGCTGGTTGTCACGCTTCCCCGGTCTGCGAGGTACTGCTCGAGGGTCTCCACGAGGTGTGACCCGCGCCGCTCGTCGTAGTCGACGAGGCTTTCGACCGAGGCGCGGTAGCGGTCCCGGGGGGCGTCGTCAAGCTCCAGGTGGACCAGGTAGCGGTAGGCCCCGAGCTGCTCATAGGAGACGGCGCCCCCCTCGGGCACCAGCGACCTGCCGATCCTCGCCGCATCGGCGGCCTCCCGGATCCTGCGCCGTGCGCTGAGGGCGTCCCATCCCACGTCGGACAGTCCGATGACCGCCCCGTGCTCGCCACCAATCGGGTCGCAGACCGCGCGGACGGCTTCGACCTGGTCCGCAACGGTGCTCCCAACCGGTGCCAGCATGCGGAGCCGGTCGGGCCGCACGTCCATCGGGGCTCGTCCCCCGAGCTTGCGCAGCCGGGCCTCGAGCTGGACCGGCAGGCCGCCCCAGGCTCCACCGTGGCCCTGGGGCCGCTCGATGTGAAGGAACAGGTGGGCCCGCGTCAGGTCGCATCCCGCGTCGGCCGCCTTCGCCTGCGCTGCTTCCACCGCTCCCGCGGCCAGTGCGTCGAATAAGTCCTTCACGGTGTTCTCCGCGGTCAGGCGCTCGATCAGCTCCGCCTTCTTGAGGCCGACCGCGGTCTGGTTCGCCATCGCGCGGAGCAGCTCGGCGTCCTCAGGGGCGAAGGGACCGCCCTTCGACAGGCAGCAGAGGATTCCGAGGTGCTCTTCGCCGACCAGGAGGGGCGCCATGAGCAGCGCACCCTCCTCGCTGTCCGGCCACAGCGTTCTGGCGACCTTGCCGGTGCCACCGTGCCCACGCCCGTTGGCGCGCTGCATCAGCTCCAGCACGAGGCGGGTGCCCCCGGGTCGGGGTCCCGACGAGGGCGCCTCCTCCGGATCCGCGCTCGCCAGGGTCAGCTCGTCCGCCTCATCGTCGAGGCGGTAAATGCGGCAGGCGTCGGCATGGAGCAGCGCGCGGGCGCCCCTCGTCACGGCCTCGTAGAGCTGCTCCCGGGACGTAGCCGCGGCGACCGCCTGGCTCAGCTCGGTGAGCGTCGTCAGGGTCCCCACCCGCCGGCGCGTCTCCTCGTAGAGCTGTGCGTTCTCGATGGCTCCGGCGACGAGGGAGGCGGTGTGTGCCAGAAAGTTGAGCACACCCTCTTCGAACTCCCTCGGCGCCGCCGTGTGCAGAACGGCCACACCGAGCACCTCGCCCGCCTTGTCGAGGATGGGCACTGCGACCATCGACTGGAACCGCTCCTCCTCGAGCTCAGGCACGTACTTCATGCGGGGGTCCTCCATCGCGGCGTCCGGAATGAACTCCGGCGTCTTGGTCCGCGCGACCCACCCGGCCAGTCCCTCGTCCAGTCCCAGGGAGAGCTTTCCGAGCAGGTGCCTGTAGCTGGGCGACGCAGCCCTCAGCACGAGGCGCTCTTCCTCGACGAAATAGATGAACGCCGCGTGGCACTCAGTCGCGTCGGTGACGATGTCCACGATCCCGCGCAGCACACGGTCCAGGTCCAGGGAGGACGAGACGGTCTTGATGACCGCGTACAGCGTCTCGTTCTCGCGTTCCGCGCCGCGCAGTGCGGCATCGCGCTCAGTCAGGGCGTCGACCGGCTTGGTCCTCATGCGTCGTCTACTCCACCTTCCTCTGATGCCGACGAGCTCGCCTCGCCGGCTCGTGCGTGGCGCCGCCGCAATCCTATGCCCGGCGGCCCGTATGTGTGGACCCTACTGCCGGGCGGTCAAAAGTATGTACGAATCGCTATTGCGCGGCAACGCCCGCTCTGAAAGGTTGGCCGCGCTGGCGCTTGTGACGTTCCGTGCTGAGTGTCCACAGGCCCTAGAGGCCGAGAAGAGGGAGAGAAGCGAGGATGATCGAAGCTCTCATCGCCCAGGCGACCACTCTCGAGGAAGCCGCGAGCGCAGAATCCCTGACGCTCGACAGCGTCATCCTCGGCGAGCAGTTCTACTTCTTCACCGTCGTGCTGATGTGGTTGATCCACGTCGGCTTCATGACGTACGAGACGGGGGTCGCAAGGCGCAAGAACGCGCTCGCCACGGCGATGAAGAACATCCTCACGATCGCCGTCGTGACGCCGAGCTTCTACTACTTCGGCTGGTGGATCTACAACTGCAACCAGAACGGGTTCCCGCCGATCGGGCCCAACAGCTCCGACTTCACGAGTGCCGTCTGCCAGGGCGGCATCCCGTGGTCCGACATCTTCGGACCAAACTTCACCAACAACATAAACCTCGTCTTCTTCCTGGCGTTCCTGCTCTTCAGCTGGACGACCGCCTCGATCATGTCGGGCGCCCTGCTCGAGCGCGTTCGCCTCTCGGCGTACCTCCTCTTGGCCGTGCTGTTGGGCTCCGCCGTCTGGATCCTGGACGCCGCCTGGGGCTGGAGCGCCGGAGGCTGGATGACCCTTCGCTTCGGTTTCCACGACTCGATCGCGTCCGGGGTCGTGCACGGTGTCGCGGGCGCCTTCACGCTGGGCGTTCTGTTCAACCTGGGCCCGAGGATCGGGAAGTACACGAAGGAGGGCCTGTCGCGGACCTTCAGACCCCACAACATCCACATGACGCTGATGGGGCTGATGCTCATCTTCACGGGCTTCTACGCCTTCTACGCCGCCTGCCTGGTGATCGTCTCCACGACGGTTCCCGGCTGGGCGAATATCTATCTGAGCCCGACGACACTGGGATCGATCGCGATGATCATCACCTTCGGGTTCGCGGGTGGGTTCACCGGCGCCTACTTCACGAGCCGGGGCGACCCCTTCTGGACGGTCTCGGGGGGCCTCGCCGGCGTGATCGGCGTCTCGGCGGGTGCGGATGTGTACGCGCCCACGCTGGGGTACCTGCTCGCGGCCCTCACCGGAGGCCTCACCGTCTACGCCGGCAACTTCATCGAGAACAAGATGCGGGTGGACGACGTGGTCGGCGCGGTCTCGGTCCACGGGTTCGCGGGCTTCATGGGCCTGCTCTGGGTCGGGATCTTCGCCGCCGGCTATCCGACGGGAATCAACAACGTCGAGAGCTCGCTGTGGGGCCAGCTGCTCGGGATGGCGGTGTTCCTGCCGCTCGGCTTCCTGACCGGCTGGCTGGCGTCCAAGGTGCTGAAGATGCTCAATCTCCTGCGCGTGCCGCCCGAGGTGGAGATCGTCGGTATCGACCGGGTCGAGTACCGCGAGGACATCCACGCACCCGAGTACGCACACGACGAGGACCTCCTCATCGAACCCGATGGGGTGACGCGGACTCCAGTCGTTGCGGTGCAAACCGAGGAGTTAAGGGAGCTGGTGAGGCGATGACCGCGAGCGCGAGACGAAAGGAGGACGGATGCCGGCACTAATCGACAGCGCCCCCGACTGTATCGTCAGCCAGGAGGTTGACGGCACCGACGAGGCGAGCGTCACCGCTTCGGGCGAGGACTCCGCCGACTTCGTCGTGGGCGACAACTATTTCACCGAGGAGACGCCCTGCGCCGGGTTCATGACCTTCGGTCCCGGCTCGACCTACGGCGACGAAGGCGTCGGAGCGGAGGGCGCCTATATGGTGCTCGTATGGGTCGGCATCGTGTTCATGGTCGCCGCGTTGATCGGATGGGTCTTGTACGAGAAGAGGCGGCTGACCGGCTACGTCGCCAACGGCCGACGCCGAGTCTAGGTCTCGGAGAAAGAAGAACACATGGACCGCAAGCAGATCGAGTTCCCACCGCAGCAGACGCACGTCAAGGGCTTCGAATATGGACTGCTCATCTTGTCGATCATCTGCGTGGTGGTCGTGCTCATCGTCGTGCTCGGGACCGACATCGGCAACGAGTTCCGTCCGACTCTCTGAGCGGTTCGGCTGACGTGCGCCCGTGACGCCCTCTTGGGGCGAATCGGGCTTCCAGCTCAAGTCGGGGAACACGCAGGAGAGGCGAGCCACGTGGCCGCGGGTCCTGGTGCTCGTAGGCGTGTTCGTTCTCGCCCTGATCGTCTCACGCGGCTGTCAGGACGAGCAGGTCCAGGTGAACGAGGAGGAGGCCGTCGAGATCGCGCGGCAGCAGATCGACTTCGAGCCGACCCGCACGGTCGTGCGGCTCCTGCGCCAGGGCCTGGACCGCAAGCCCTACTGGTTCGTTCAGCTCTCGATTCCGATAGGCCCCGACGACCAATCCGGCCTGTTCTCGAAGCTTGCGATCATCCAGATCGACACCGAGACCGGCGATGTGGTTGAGGTCAAACGGCAGAGCAACGAGGACTCCGAGCGCGCCAAGCGGGATGCGGCGCAGCAGCAGCGGGAGCTGGACGAGGCCGAGGAGGCGGAGGCCGGCGGGAGCCCGCAGCCGCCGGGCGACTCCGGCCCCTAGCGAGCCAGCCATGCGCCTACTGGTCCTGCAGCACATCTCCTGCGAGCACCCCGGGGCCTTCTCGGAGGTGATCGCCGAGCGCGGGGTCGACGCGGTGCCCGTCGAGCTGGACCAGGGAGAGCCCCTGCCCGATTGGCGCGACTTCGACGCGGTCCTCGCGATGGGCGGACCGATGGGCGCCTACGACGACGCCGACCACCCCTGGCTCACCGCCGAGAAGGAGCTCGTCCGAGACGCCGTCGCCGACGGCCGGCCCTTCCTGGGCGTCTGCCTCGGCGTCCAGCTCCTCGCATCGGCGCTGGGGAGCGAGGTCGGCCCCCTCGAGGGCGGCGCCGAGGTCGGCCTGCTGCCCGTCGAGCTGACCGCCGCGGGCCGCGAGCACCCGCTCTTCGCCGGGATCCCCGAGCCCCTCCTGACGCTGCAGTGGCACGGCGACACCTTCGCGCTGCCCGAGGGCGCGAAGCTGCTGGCGAGTTCGCCTGCCGCGCACCATCAGGCGTTCCAGGCAGGCCGCGCCGCCTACGGGGTGCAGTTCCACCTCGAGGTCACCCCCGAGATGGTCCGGGAGTGGGGTGAGGTCCCCGCCTATCGCGACGCGCTCGCGAGCACGCTCGGCAAAGAACGGGGCGCCCAGTTCCTCGCCGAGGCCGAGCGTCGGGCCACCGAGCTGCATCCCGCGGCGCATCGGCTGCTTGCGAACTGGCTGGACCTGGGCACGACCTAGTTCCAGCCTGGCTCGGCGATCGGCCGGGATCCGCGTTTGTACGAAATTGTTCATTCGCATATAGTGCGCCCCCAGGCGCCGCCCGACCGTCACCAAGGGTGGACGGGCCGCGGAGGACGAGGAGAGCCCGGGTTGGCCGGGCCGGAAAGGAGCCCGCAGTGCCCGCAAAGGAGATGGGCGGGACCGTCAAGACGGTTCTGGGGACGCCGAGGACCTTGATGCCGCCGGGGACCCTGGAGGAGGCCCGCAGCCAGAAGGGCCGCCCGGAGAAGATCCAGGAGATCGTCAAGCGGATCGAGGACGAGGAGATCAGGTACGTCTTCTTCCAGCAGGTGTCGATCACCGGTCGCGTGATGGGCAAGGGCGTCGTCGCCTCCTTCTTCCCGCAGGTCGCCGAGAAGGGCTACCAGTTGGTCTACGGCGCCACCGCGAACCTCTTCACCGACATGCAGGGGGACTACATCGGCTTCGGCCCCGAGGAGGCCGAGCTGGCCGCGATCGCCGACCTCGACACCTTCGAGGTCCTGCCCTGGGACCCGAGCGTGGCTCGCGTGTTCTGCGACTGCTACGACACCGAGACCGGCGAGCTGCTGGACGCCGACCCGCGCCAGAACCTGAAGCGCGTCGTCACCAAGTTCGAGGAGGAGCTGGGCCTCAACTTCGTGATCGGGATCGAGCCCGAGATGATGTGGATGAGGCGCAACGAGGACGGCGAGGCCGAGGGCGTCACCAAGCCCTACTGCTACCACATCCACATGTTCGAGGAGCTTCGTCCCGTGCTCCTGGACGTCGTCGACTATGGCCAGAAGCTGGGCCTCGACATGAGCTACGGCGACCACGAGGACGCCCCCGGCCAGCTCGAGCTGAACTTCCGCTTCGACCGGCCCGTCACGACCGCCGACAACATCACCACCTACCGCCAGATCTGCGCGGCGGTGGCCCGCAAGCACGGCCTGCTGGCGTCGTTCATGCCGAAGCCGTTCACGGGGGTCTCGGCCAACGGTCACCACCACCACTTCACCCTGATGGACGACAAGGGCAACAACGTCTTCCACGATCCCGACGGGGTCGCCGAGCTCTCCGACAGGGGGCGCCATTTTCTGGGGGGCCTGCTGGACCACTTCGGCGCGCTGATGTGCGTCGGCAACCCGTCGGTCAACTCCTACTGCCGCATGTGGGACTTCGGCTTCTGGGCCCCGGTCTACAAGAACTGGGGCTGGCAGAACCGGACCTGCACCGTGCGGGTCGCCGCGGGCGGGCGCTTCGAGTACCGCGGCGTGGACTCGTCATGCAACCCCTACCTGACGATCGCCGCCCTGCTCGAGGCCGGCCTGGACGGCCTCAAGCGCGAGGTCGATCCCGGCCCGCCGCAGGAGGGGAACACATATGACCTCCTCCAGGAGGGCGTCGAGCTGGAGCGCGTCCCGGAGAGCCTGGGCGCGGCGCTCGAGGCGCTCGAGAGGGACGATCTGATCCGCGGGGCGATGCCCGGCCGCCTCTACGACGTGTTCAAGCACTACAAGCGCGACGAGTGGGAGCGCTACCTGGCGGCGGTCACCGACTGGGAGCGCGAGCAGTACCTCGAGGTGCTGCCGTGATCCGCGCTGGCGGTCCGAGCCACTGGGGAGGCGCGTAGCCATGTGCGGGATCGCGGGCATCATCTACCGGAACGGAGGCGGCGAGCGCCAGGTCGGGCGCGACATGACCGCGATGCTCCAGGCCATGAAGCACCGCGGTCCCGACTCGACCGGGTTCGGGCTCTATCGCGGCACCGACGACAGCTACGTGATGCACGTGAAGCTGAGCGAGGCCGTCGAGGAGGACGCCGACCTGGAGCAGCGCGTCCAGCGGCAGCGCGACGAGATCGAGGCCCGCATGCGGGCGGCCGGCGCGGACATCCAGGACATCAAGGGCACACACCGCACGATGGCGATCGTCTTCGGCTTCGACGGCGACCTGAAGGTGCTGGCCGACGCCGTCGAGCGGGTCCGCCACACCGAGGTGCTCTCGCTGGGGCGCAGCCTGGAGATCGTCAAGGACCTGGGTGACGCCGAGACGGTCAGCGACGAGTATCACCTGACGGACTTCAAGGGCACCCATGCGATCGGCCACGCCCGGATGGCGACCGAGTCCGACGTGGACATCGCGAACGCCCACCCCTACTGGGCGTACCCCTTCCCGGACGTCGCGGTGGTCCATAACGGCCAGCTCACGAACTTCCACGAGTGGCGGCGCCGGTTGACGCGCCAGGGCCACCGCTTCCAGTCCGACTGCGACTCCGAGATCATCGCGGTCTACCTGGCCGAGAAGATGAGCCAGGGCAAGTCGCTGGAGGAGGCGATGCGCGACAGCCTCACCGAGCTCGACGGGGTCTTCACCTACATCTGCGTGACCGAGGACGCCCTGGGAGTGGCCAAGGACATGCTCGGCGCCAAGCCGCTCGTGCTCTACGAAGACGACGAGGTCGTCGCCCTGGCCTCCGAGGAGATCGCCATCCGCCAGGTGTTGGACCGTGAAATCGAGACCCACGACCCCTACGAGGGGGAGGTGAAGGTATGGAGCCGGTGAGCGGGGAGCAGGTCAACGAACAGCCCAGGATGGACGAGCGCGGGCTGGTCGAGCTGGACGACTCGATCCCCAAGGTCGCCGAGATCGACGGGACCAAGGCGCAGTTCGATGCCAAGGACATGACGACCCGCAAGATCAACGCGGAGCTCCGGTGGCTGATCTACGAGCAGGGCATCAAGGACGTGACCGTGCTCAACCCGAGCGCCCGGCACTCGCTCGGTACGGCGATCCTGGCCCGCTGCCGCATCCGCTTCGAGGGAAGCCTCGGCTACTTCGGCTGCGGGCTGATCGACGGGCCCGAGATCCACATCACCGGCCGGGTCGGCTGGTCGGTCGCGGAGAACATGATGTCCGGCGTGATCGTCGTGGACGGTAACGCCGGCTCATTGGCCGGGGCCGCCCTGCGCGGCGGGGACCTGGTCGTCAGGGGCGACCTGGGGGCGCGCACCGGCATCGACCAGAAGGGCGGGACGATCATCACGCTCGGCAACGCCGCCTCCATGACCGGGTTCATGATGCAGCGCGGCCGCCAGATCATCTGCGGCGACGTCGGGCCCGGGCTCGGCGACTCGATGTACGACGGCACGATCTACGTGGGCGGCAAGGTCGCCGCGCTCGGGATCGACTGCGTGCCCGGTGACTGGACCGACGCCGACACTGAGCTGATCGGGCGCAAGTTCTCGTCATATGACCTGGGGGAGCCACCCGAGCTGCAGAAGTTCGTGTGCGGGAAGAAGCTCTACAACTACGACAGCCTCGAGCCCAGCGAGCGCAAGCTCGTGCTCTAGGAGGAACGCGATGAGTGACACGACAGGCCCCGAGGTGAGCGCCAACACCGGCGCCAACCAGCCGGAGCACCGCGACGTCCTGGGCCGCAGCCCGATCTTCACGCCGGACGTCATCAACGACATCCACATGAAGGCCGAGCTGGGGCGCTACCGGATGCGCGGCTTCTCGATGTTCAAGAAGATCCCGCACTGGGACGAGCTGATCTTCCTGCCCGGCACGCTGACCCGATTCGTGATCGAGGGCTACCGCGAGAAGTGCGACACCAAAACGGTGCTGGGCAGCCGCTTCGCGAAGAAGCCGCTGGAGCTGGACATCCCCGTCTACATCACCGGGATGAGCTTCGGCGCGCTCTCGCTGGAGGCCAAGATGGCGCTGGCGAAGGGTGCCTCGATGGCTGGCACCGCCACCTGCTCGGGAGAGGGCGGGATGATCCCACCCGAGAGGGACCTCTCGACCAAGTGGTACTACCAGGTGATCCAGAGCCGCTACGGCTTCAACCCGCATCACCTGATGCTGGCCGACGGGATCGAGTTCTTCATCGGGCAGGGCTGCAAGGTCGGCCTGGGCGGCCACCTGATGGGCCAGAAGGTGACCGAGCAGGTCGCCGAGATGCGCTCGCTGCCCGCCGGCATCGACCAGCGCTCGCCCGCTCGTCATCCCGACTGGCTGGGCCCCGACGACCTGTCCCTGAAGGTGCAGGAGACGCGGGAGGCCACGAACTACGAGGTCCCGATCCAGCTCAAGCTCGGCGCCGCGCGCGTCTACGACGACGTGCGGATGGCGGCGAAGTGCGGGCCGGACATCATCTACCTGGACGGGGCCGAGGGCGGCACCGGAGCCGGGCCGCACATCGCATCCGAGGAGACCGGCATCCCGCTGATGTCCGCAATTCCCGAGGCGCGCCGAGCGCTCGAGGACGTCGGCCTGGCCGACGAGGTGGACCTGGTCGTCGCGGGCGGCATCCGCAACGGCGGCGACATCGCCAAGTGCCTGGCGCTGGGCGCGACCGCGGTCGCGATCGGCCACTCCTCGCTGATGGCGCTGAACTGCAACAAGGAGATCCCAGGGGTCACCGACTACGAGGGCACCATCGGGGTCCCCGCCGGCGAGTGCTACCACTGCCATACCGGCCGCTGCCCGGTCGGGATCACGACGCAGGACCCCGAGTTGCGCAAGCGGCTGGACGTGGACTCCGCCGCCGAACGGGTCTACAACTTCCTGCACACGCTGACGCTGGAGGTTCAGATGCTGGCGCGCGCGTGCGGAAAGACCAGCGTCCACAGCCTCGAGCCCGAGGACCTGGCCGCGCTCACGGTGGAGGCCTCCGCGATGGCCCGGGTGCCTCTGGCGGGGACGAGCTACACCCCCGGCGTCAGCGAGGAGCAGACGCTGAACGAGATCAAGACACTGCTGGACCAGTACTTGGAGAACCCGGTGGACTACATCCCGCAGCCCGCCGGCACCGCGGCGGAGGAGGGCGAGTGATGGCCCGCATGGATGAGGTCCGCGAGCCCGAGAAGGTCGTCTCGATCGACGCCGAGTACCTGTCCGGCAAGCGGTTCCCCTACCAGGAGGACATCTCGGCGATCGAGGACATCGATTTGATGGCACTCACCCCCGGCGAGGACCTGAACTGGCTGGAGGACGTCGAGCTGCTGGAGGAGGAGGGCACCCCTGCCGTCTTCGACCGGTATTCGAACTCGTTCCTGAGGATCTATTTCGACATCCCCGAGGGCCGCGAGAACGAGATCGCGCGCAAGGTGCTGATGGCGCATCTGACCTCTGGCAACTCCTACGGCATCCGCCTGAAGGAGATCCACGCCAAGTTCCCGCAACCCGAGCTCGGCCCTTGGGTCGAGGGATCGAAGATGACGGGAACCGACTGGAAGCCGCCGGTGCTGGAGGGCTGGGAGCCTCCCGACCACTGATGACCGGCGCCCGGGGGAGCTAGCGATGGCCGCGACCGTGCCGCAGTCCGCCGAGCACCTGGTGATCGGCGCGGGGGTGCACGGGCTCGCGACCGCCTGGCACCTGGCCGAGGCCGGCGAGGAGGTCCTGGTCGTCGACAAGGACGGCGTGGCCGCCGGCGCCTCGGGAATCGCCTGCGGGGTGATCCGCAACAACTACTTCCAACCCGCCATGCAGGAGCTGATGGCCGCGTGCGTGGAGATCTGGGAATCGGACCCGGAGGCCTTTCATTACCACGGGTCCGGCTACATCGCCCTGGGCCCAGCCGCGCAGGAGGAGGAGCTCTCGGAGGTCTTCGAGCGCCAGCAGCGCATCGGCTATGACTCGGAGCTGTACACGGGCGAGGCCGAGGTCGCGGCCCACATGCAGGAGATGTTCGGCGATTGGCGGGCCGAGGGGCTCACCGTCTGCCTCCACGAGCGCGTCGGCGGCTTCGCCTTCAACCACGAGTCCATGCACGGCCTGGCCGACAAGGCCCGCGCGGCCGGCGCCCGGATCGCCGAGGGCGTGGAGGTGACGGGTTTCGACTCGGACGGTTCGGGCGCCGTGACCGCGGTGCAGACCAGCTCCGGGCCGGTCGAGGTCGAGCAGGTCGTGATCGCCGTCGGGCCATGGATCGCGTCGCTGTGGAAGCTGCTGGACCTGCCCGCCCACATCGACGTGCACCATCCCGACGGCAGCGTCGAGCGCGACAAGCCGATGTGGACATACTGGTACCTGCAGGAGGGTGAGGTCGCCCTGCCGCCGCGCACGCTCAGCACCGACGACGGACGCGAGTCCCCGGTTCTCCACGTCGACTCGCACTCGCCGCTGCGCTCGGACTCCGGAGGGCTGATCACCGACGAGCCCTGGGGAATCTACGTCAAGCCCGACCGGGACTCGGTGCAGGGCGGTGCGGCGCCGCTGCCCGTCGGCCCCGAGTTCGAGGTGGACCCCTATCCCACGGGAAGCGTGGATCCAGGCTTCCCCGACCAGTGGTGCGCGGCGCTGTCGCACTGCATGTCCCGCTTCGAGGGTTGCCGCGAGCACTACGTGCAGGTCCGCTCGGGCGGCGCCGGAGCGTTCACCGCCGACAACTTCCCGGTGTTCGATCGCATGCGCGACAACGTCTACGTCGCCGCCGACTCGAACCACGGCTACAAGATGATCGCGGTCGGCAGGGAGATCGCCCGCGAGCTCCAGGGCGAGCACTCGACCCTGCTGGCGCCCTTCCGCTTCGAGCGCTTCGCGACCGGTGACCTGCACCCGGTCTCCCAGAGCCCGTACCCCTGGAGCTAGCCGGCCGCGATCATCCCCACCCCGGCCAGCGCGACCGCCACCCCGGCCGTCTGCAGGGGAACGAGCCGCTCGTGGAGCAGGGCGCGCGCCAGAACGACCGTGGCGACGGGGTAGAGCGAGGCCAGGACCGAGACGACGCTGAGCAGGCCGGTGTCGGTGCCGAGCGCGAAGAAGGCGTTGGCGCCGACGTCGAGCACCCCGATCAGCGCCAGCGCGGGGAGCGCGCCGCGCTCGAGGCCCAGCTTCGGCTGTAGCGCCAGCAGGGTCGCGCCGAGCGCCGCGCACGCGGCGACACGGGCGACGAACAGCGACCAGTAGGGTCCCGCATCCTCGACGGCCGCATCCATGCCGATGAAGAAGCCGCCGAATCCAAGCGCGGCCACGCCGGACAGGATCAGCGCCTCGCGCGAGGCGCCCTGGCCACCCGGGGTGTCAGGCGCGCGCGTGGCGAGCACGACTCCGACGAACGCCGCCGCCATCCCGGCGTACTGGAGGGCCGCGGGGCGCTCCCCGGTCACGATCCCCACGATCACCGGAAGCGCCGCAGCGCCGCTCGCCGAGATCGGCGAGATCACGCTCATGGTCCCGATCGCCAGAGCGCGGTACAGCGCCGCGATCCCCACGAGCTGGGCGACGCCGGCGCCGATGGCGGGCGCGACCTCGGCGAACGTCGGCACGTCCCCCTGGCCGACCGCGATCACCACGGCGATCGCGACCAGGGCCGTGACCTGGCTGACCAACAGGACGAGCGCCAGGGTCAGGGCCTTGGTCCGGATCCCCCCGAGGAAGTCGGCGAACCCCCAGCAGAGGGCTGCGCCGATGCCGAGCGCAATCGCCGCCACGTGCTCCGGCCTCAGGCGTTGTCGGGTGTGGAGCCGTCCGGTTCCCAGGACGGGAAGCCGCGAATCACGTGCAGGTCCACCGAGCCGGGGGAGAAGACGTTGATCGAGTACTGCACGGGGCGCCCGGCGCCGGTGTGCAGCAGCTCGGTCAGCTCCAGGGCGGCAGTCACGCGTGCCGCGTCCAGGGCCTCCCCGAGGCGCGTTCGCGGCTCGACCAGGCGGGGCCGGACCGTGGTCCGCGCGAAGGCGATCGGGTCACCCCGCTGGACCAGCACATCGAGCACCATCTCGCCCTCCAGCAGGGCGGCGCGGAGCTCGTCGACTGAAGGCAGTTTCAGGTCGGGATGGACGACGTCCCGCATATGCGCGGCGACGATGCCGTCGACCAGCAGCGTGCGCTGGATCAGGGGCGCCCTGGCCCCCCGGCGCAGGCCGAGCTCCTCCGCGACGTACCCCGGCGTCGCCGCCTGCTCCACCTGCAGGTTGCGAACGGTCAGGGTCTTGCCCTGGCGGCGCGCGAGCGACGCATAGGACTCGAGCACCTCAAGCCCGGCGCTGAACGCGGCTGGCACGGCCACCCGGCCGACGAACGTGCCGCTGCCCTGGCGCCGCAGGATCTCGCCGTTCGACTCCAACCGCTCCAAGGCGAGACGCAGGGTGCCGCGGGAGACGCCCAGCGCCTCGGCCAGCTCCTGCTCGGGCGGCAGGCGGTCACCGGGACGGGCGCGGCCCGGCGCCAGCCTCTCGCGGAGGGCGGTCTCCGTGACGTCGACGAGCGAGGACGTGGACACCGACCGAGCCTATCCGCAGTGCTTCACGCCGAGGCCGTTCCCGCCGTTCGCGCGGCCGCAGCATCTGCCCGCTCGGTGGCCTCGCGGGCGCGCCCCAGCCTCGGGTCGGAGGAGTCGTCCCCCAGGTTCGCGGCGACCAGCATCGCGGCGCTGCGGGCGGCGGCGGCCGCGAGGTGGGCAGCCGTGACGGCATCGGGGTGAAACGGCCACTCGCGGGCGGCCTCCGCGGTCTCGGCGGCGGCCTCGGCCAGCTCGGCGCTCCACCCGGCGATCGCGGCGGGGGGTTCGGCGGCGCGCTCGAGAGCCAGGACCCGCGCCGACTCGTCGGTGGCGGAAGCGACGGCACCGTAGGCGGACAGGTCCTCGTCAGCCGCCTCCAGCAGCATGGGGCGCAACTCGGCCGCGCGCTCCGCCAGCGCCCGCTGGCGGGCGATATCGCCGGTTGCCGCGTCGTCGAGCCTCCCGGCAGCGAGGGCCGCCGTCAGCTCGGTCAGCGAGGCGGCGGTCGCGGCCGTCAACGCGGATGCGACACCGGCGGCCGACGGGTCGCGGGAGATGGCAAGCGCGGCGAGCGCATCATCGATTCGACGGCTCGCCAGCTCAGCCATGCTCAGAACAGCCCTACCGTCCGACCCTCCGCGTCGATGTCGACGTTGAACGCGGCGGGCGTCTTGCCGAGGCCCGGCATCTGCTGGATCGCCCCGCAGAGCGGCACGAGCCAGCCGGCGCCGGTGTAGGCGCGCACGTCGCGAACGGGCAGCTGGAAGTCCGTCGGGGCGCCGAGCAGCTCGGGGTCGGAGGAGAGGGACAGGGGGGTCTTCGCCATGCAGACGGGCAGGTCCGAAAGACCCTGATCGGTGAACTGCTCGATCTTCCTCTCCGCCTCCAGGTAGTACACGACCTCGTCCGCACCATAGACGCGCTCGGCTACGGTCTCGATCTTGGCCTTTGTCGACGATCCGTCCTCGTAGAGCATCTTGAACCCGCTGGACTCGTCGCAGGCCGCGACCACCGCCTCCGCCAGCTCGGCGACCCCCTCGCCGCCGCGGGCGAACCCGTCGCTCACCTCGGCTCCGAACGCTCCGCCCTCCTGGGCCAGCCGCCGCACCATCTCCACCTCCTCGTCGGAGTCCTCGGGCCGGCGGTTGACCGCGACCACGGCGGGCACGCCGAACTCGGCGATGATCCCTAGGTGGCGCTGGAGGTTCGCCATGCCCCTCTCGACGGCGGCCAGCGCGTCCTTGGCCGAGGCGCCCTCGGCATCCTCCAGGCCGCCGTGGTGCTTCAGCGCCCGCACCGTTGCCACCAGGACGACGGCGCTGGGAGCGATGCCTCCCGCGCGGCAGACGATGTCGAAGAACTTCTCCATGCCCATGTCGGAGCCGAACCCAGATTCCGTGATGACGTACTCGCCGAGCTTCAGACCCAGCAGGTCGGCGACCAGCGACGAGTTCCCGTGCGCGATGTTCGCGAATGGGCCGGCGTGCATCAGGCACGGCTGGCCCTCGAGCGTCTGGATCAGGTTCGGCTTGATCGCGTCCTTCAGCAGGACCGTCATCGCGCCGGCGGCGCCCAGGTCCTCGGCTGTGACGGGCTTGCCGTCGTGGCTGTAGGCGGCGGTGATGGCGCCCAGGCGCCTGCGCAGGTCGTGGATGTCGCGCGCGACGGCGAGGATCGCCATCACCTCGGACGCGGCGGTGATGTCGAATCCGCTCTCACGCGGGTAGCCGTTGGCCGTGCCACCGAGTCCCAGCGCCACCTGGCGCAGCGCGCGGTCGTTCATGTCCACGGCGCGCTTCCAGGTGACCTGGAGCGCGTCGATGTTGTGCGAATTGCCGTGCAGGATCGAGGCGTCCAGCAGCGAGGCCAGCAGGTTGTTGGCGGCCCCGATGGCGTGGATGTCGCCTGTGAAGTGCAGGTTCAGGTCCTCCATCGGGACGACCTGGGCGAAGCCGCCGCCGGCGGCGCCGCCCTTGATCCCGAACACCGGGCCGAGCGACGGCTCGCGCAGGCAGAGCACCGGCTTCTTGCCGATGTAGCCGAGGCCCTCCGTCAAGGCCACCGATGTCGTCGTCTTGCCCTCTCCGGCCTTGGTCGGGGTCATGCCCGCGACGCAGACGAGCTTCGCGTCGGGCCTGTCCGCGAGCCGGTCGATGGCGCCGAGCGAGATCTTCGCCTTGTAGCGCCCGTAGGGCTCGATCTCCTCGGGCTGCAGCCCGAGGCCCTCTCCGATCGAGTCGATCGGCTCGAGCTTCGCTTCCTGGGCGATCTCCAAGCTTGTCTTCATCGGCGTCCCTCTCCTCCCATGGTGATGTCTTGAGTCGGTTTCGTTTGGTGCCCGGAACTGGCCTCGCCGTCAGTGCGAGACCGCGGCCGCTCCCAGCTCGGAGACAAGGCGGTCCCGATAGAAGCGCTCCAGCGCGAACGGCTGGATCAGCTCCGGCGTCTTGCCGGTGGCGACCAGCTCCGCCATCGTCCTGCCGACGATCGGGGCGGCCTTGAAGCCGTAGGTGCCCCATCCGGCGCTGACGCTGAAGCCGTCCACCTCGGTCTCGCCGAGGATCGGGCTGTAGTCGGGGCTGATGTCGCAGAGGCCGGCCCAGCTGCGCAGGATGCGCGCGCGTTCGAGCTGGGGGAACAGCTCGAGCGTGTGGCGTGAGGCCTCCTGGATGAAGTTGAGGGTCCCTTGCTGGCGGTATGTCGTCCAGGGTTCGATCTCCGCGCCGATCAGGAACTCACCGCGGTCGGTCTGAGAGATGTAGACATGCATCTGCGAGCTGACAATCACGATGTCGAGCAGCGGCTTCAGCGGCTCGGTGACCATCGCCTGCAGGATGTGCGTGGTGATGGGCAGCTCCAGGCCCGCCATCCCGGCGATGGTCGAGCTCCAGCCCGCGGTGGCGCTGACGACGTGCCCGGCCCCGATCCGGCGCCCGTCCGCAAGCGTGACGCCGGTGGCGCGGCCGTTGTCTCGCTCGATTCCCGCGACCTCACGGTAGGGGTGGATCTCGGCGCCGCCGCGGTCGGCTCCACGCGCAAGGCCCCACACGACGGCGTCGTGCCGGATGATCCCGCCGGGCGGGTGGTAGAGCGCGCCCATCACGGGGTGAACCGCGTCGGGCTCGAGCGACATCGCGGGCGCGAGCCTCGCCACCTCGTCCGGGCCGATGACCTTGGAGTCGATCCCCTGGAGACGGTTGACCTCGGCGCGCTCGGTCATCACGAACATGGCCCGGTCGGTGTGGGCCAGGGTCAGGTGCCCCTCCTGGCTGAACAGCAGGTTGAAGTTCAGCTCGGCCGACAGCCCCTCGTAGAGCTTGACCGAGGCGTCGTAGAATCGCGCGCCCTCGGGGGTCTTGTAGTTCGAGCGCAGGATCGTCGTGTTCCGGCCCGCCGCGCCCGATCCGATGTAGCTCTTCTCGAGGATGCAGACGTCGGTGACCCCGTGGTCCCGCGCCAGGTAGTAGGCGGTGGCGAGGCCGTGCGAGCCGCCGCCGATGATGACCACGTCGTAGTGGTCCTTCAGCTCCTGTGTCTTGCGCCACATCCGGCGCTTGCGGAAGATGTCAAGCACCGGCCGGCGCCCCCTCGGTCACGGCCGCCCTAAGCGCGTCCAGGCCCACCGCCCTGCCGCCGAGCCTCTGGGCGGCGTCGACGAAGACGGTCCAGTTGTACTGCGCGTAGCCCGACCCGAACAGGTGCAGGAACCGATCCCCCTCCTCGCGTAGGACCATCCCGGGCGTGCGCGCGACGGAGACCGGGGCGAAGCCGCGTTCGGGGAAGCTCGCCGGGCGCATGTCGAGTGCCGTAGCGCGGGCGAACGCCTCCCTGGCCATCGGGCCGATCACCGAGTTCGAGCCAAGCGCCGAGGTCACCTCGGTGACCGAGGCGAAACCGGCCTGGCTCGCCTGCTCCTCCAGCGCGGTCCGAATCTCCTTGGTGCGTTCGGGCGCGGTGATCGCGAGCACGCGCTCGGCCGTGACCGGGCACCACCACACGCTCTCGTGCCCGACGGCCATTCCGAGCCCTGGCGTCGCGTCGCCGGCAAGCGCCGAGACGATCGAGGCGACCGTCGCCTGGTCGGCCTGCAGCTCGAACTTGCCGAGGCAGGAGAGGTCTGCGATGCCCACCGTGGTGCGGCAGGCGGCCTGTTCGCGGTCCGGGGCGCCGTAGTCGCTCACGACCCGCCATCCCGCGCGCTCGCCGATCTTGGCGCCCGCGTCCAGGTGCGCCCACTCGATCGGGCTCCGCTGCATCGGCGAGGCGCCGTCCCACGCCTTTACGTCGTCGGGTGCCAGGAACTCGAAGCTCATCGGCCGAACACCGTCATCCGCGCAGCTTCTCCTGGTCGGGGTCGTAGAAAGGCGCGAGGTGGACCTTGGCCCCCATGCGCCGGCCCTCATCGGAGATGTCGATGGCGGTGCCGTCCTCGGCCAGATCGATCGGCACCCAGGCCATCCCGATCGTCCGCTCGAGCAGCGGGGAGAAGCGCGACGAGGTGACGAGCCCGATCGCGGTGTCCTTGCCGTCGACTACGACGGAGCCCTCCTGCGGGACCGCGCCGTTGTCCATGGTGAAGCCGACCAGCTTGCTCTCGTCGCCGCGGGCCTGCACGTTCTCGAGCGCCCAGCGGCCGATGAAGTCCTCCTCCTTGTCGAGCTTCACGATCCACGGCATCGCGGCCTCGAACGGGTTCGACTCGGCGTCGGTGTCCTGGCCGACCAGGATGTGCAGCTTCTGCAGGCGCAGGACCCTCTGGGGCTCCAGGCCGAAGGGCCTGAGCCCGCGCGGCTCGCCGGCCTTCATCAGCGAGTCCCAGAGCTCCTGGGCGAGCGGGCCGGGGCAATGCAGCTCGTAGCCCAGCTCTCCCACGAACCCGATGCGGAGCATCAGGCAGGGGACGCCGGCCACGTGGGCGCGCTTGCCGTCCAGGTATGCGAAACCCTCGTTGCTGCAGTCCAGGTCGGTGAGCCCGGAGAGGATCTCCCGCGCCTTCGGCCCCGCCAGGTTGAACGCCGAGATGCCCTGGCTGACGTCGGTCAGGTGAACGTCCAGCTCCCACTCGGCGAGCCACCACGAGAACCAGCTCTCGACCGCATCGGCTCCGCTCGAGGTGGTGGTCACGTAGAAGGTGTCGTCGTCCAGGCGGCAGAGGGTGCCGTCGTCGGTGATCCGGCCCGCGTCGTCGCCGAGCACGCCGTAGCGGACCCGGCCGGGCTTCAGGTTGTCGAAGCGGTTCGGGTACAGCCGGTTCAGGAACTCGCCGGCGTCGGGCCCCCGCACCATCAGCTTGCCGAGGGTCGAGACGTCGATCAAGCCGGCGCCCTCGTGCACGGCCATCGTCTCGGCCCGCGGATCGCCGTAATCGTAGGGGCGGCGCCAGTCCCCGGCCCACATCACGTTGCCTCCGAGCTCGCGGTGCCGCCCGTGGACGGCGGAGCGCTTGGCGGGCTCGAACGGACGGCCGGCCAGGACGCCCATCGGCACCGTCGACCAGGGCGGACGAGCGGCGGTGATCCCGACCTCGGACACCGGGGTGTCGGTGTCCCGCGCCATCTGGCGGATCGAGGGGAGCTGGCACATCCGCCCCTGGCAGGGACCCATCGTCACCGTCGTGTAGCGCTTGGAGAGCTCGATCGAGTCGTAGCCCTCCTCGATCGAGTAGGTCAGGTCCTTGGTCGTCACGTCCTCGCACAGGCACGCGAAGCACTTGTCGCGCTTGCCGGCGCCCGGCATGGGGGAGGGCACGGCCTGGGGTGCGGCGACGACGCGCCCGCCGGCGAGCGCCTCACGGTCGGCCTCGAGCGTACTGCGGTCCTCCTCGTCGCCCAGCTCCAGCTCCAGGGCGGCCTCGGCGCCGGCGACCGCGCCCGACGCCTCGGCCACGGCGGGGTCCTCGTGTCCGGCCACCGCTCCGGCGGCGTGGATGCCCTCGGGCGCCGAGTCGGGCACGAACGCGCCACGCTGCTCGTCCCAGCGGGACTTGGCTCCGGCCTGGAGCAGCAGCGACGTCGCGGGGATGGTCCCGCCCGAGACGGCGATCAAGTCGCAGTCGATGCCGCGCTCGGTGTCCGGGTTCGGTTGACCGCGTTCGTCGAGCGCGGCCAGGACCGCGCCCTTCACCTGCCTGCGGCCGAACGCCCCGACGACGGTGGTTTCCGTGAGCAGGTCGACGCGTGCGTCCTCGAGGCGCTCCTTCGTCGCAGGGTCGGCGTTCCCCTCGCGCCGTGAGTCGGCGACGGCGGCGATCTCGACGCCGGCTGCCTGCAGGGCCATGGCGGTCTCGAGCCCGCGGTCGGTCGTGGTCGCGATGACCGCGCGCCTGCCGGGGCGAACCCCGTAGAGCGAGGCGAGCCGCTCGGCTCCGGCGCAGAGCATCACCCCGGGGAGGTCGTTGCCCTCGAAGACCAGTGGCTGCTCGATGGAGCCGGTGGCCGCGATGTGGCGGTCGGCGCGGATCTGGTGCAGGGTGCTGCCGCACCAGACCGGGACGATCCCGTCGAAGAACCCGAGTGCGGCCCCGGGGGAGAGGACCTCGACCCCCGACGCATGGACCCTGTCGGCGAGCGATCCCGCGGATTCGGCGCCCTCGCCCGCCAGCTGGGTGCCGCCCAACTCGGGGCCGTCGTCGACCAGCACGACGTCGGCGCCCATCTCGGCGGCGCGCAGCGCGGCGGCCATGCCGGCGACGCCGCCGCCGATGACCAGCACGTCCGCGTGGCGGCGGCGGTACTCGGTGCGCCACTCGCGATGCTTCTGCCTCTTGGGAAGGACGCCCAGTCCGGCGGCCCCGCGCAGGACCTTCTCGTAGAGGGGCCACAGCCGCCGCGGGCGGATGAACGTCTTGTAGTAGAAGCCCGGCGGAGTGAAGCGGGTGCCGAAGATGTCGGTCGCCCGCATCACGTCGAAGTCCAGCGAGGGCCGGGCGTTCATGTGGCCCACCTTCATCCCGGGCCGGACCGGCTCGGTGCAGGCGCGCACGCCGGGCCAGCCGTCCACCTCGACGAGGCAGTTGGGGCACTGTCCCGCGCAGCACATCAGGCCGCGCGGGCGGTGGTACTTGAAGCTCCGCGACAAGACCCTCTGCCCCGAGGCGTGAAGGGCGGACCCGATGGTGTCGCCCTCGAAGGCCGAGACCGTCTTCCCGTCGAAGCTGAACTCGATCGTCTTCCCGCGGTTGATCCGCTCGCGAGGATTAGGGGACAGCCGGTCACCGGTGCGGTCGCTCATGCGGTGACGCCCCCGGATCCCGCCCCGCCGATGCCCTGGGCGCCCGGACCCTGCGCGCCGTGCGCGGTCGCTCCCGCCTCGCCGTCGCGCGAATCCCGGTCCGCGGGCAGACCGACCCACTTCACCTCGTTGGTCGTGGTGTCGCGCTCCGCCAGGAACCAGGCCCGGCAGCCGGAGCGGTGGTTCCACCACTCGCGTTGGACGCCTGCGACGTTGCGGCGGAAGTAGTTGTAGGTGTTGAGCTCGCGCTCGGACGGCTTCGACTTCGGGCGGGGGACGACTTCTCCGCCGTAAGCGAAATCGGTCACTTCGCGCTTGCCGCAGTTGGGACAGGTCAGCAGGTAGGACATCTCGCCTCGCGGCCGAACACTAGACAAATTTGTACAGGCACGCAAGAAATTTGTACGATTCTCCGCCGGAGGTCCAGTGGAATCACACCGCGGCGAACGCCGGGGAGTAGCCTCCCGCGCCGTGGCCTACCGCTACGAGTGTCTGGATGTGGACTGCGGAGCGGTCATCGTGGCCGCCGACCCTGACGCC
>JAJTCK010000021.1 GCA_021323175.1 Solirubrobacterales bacterium
ACGGAGAACCTGGAAGCTCTACCCGGCGACAGGATCGAGTTCGTGCAGGGGGACATCTGCGACCGCGAGACATCCCGCGCCGCGGTCGAGGGCTGCGACGCCGCCGTGAACTTCGCGGCCGAGTCCCACGTGGACCGCTCGATCGAGTCGCCGGGCGAATTCATCACCACCGACGTCTTCGGGACCTTCGTGCTGCTCGAGGCCGCGCGCGACGCCGGCGTCCGCCACCTCCAGGTTTCGACCGACGAGGTCTACGGCGACCTCGACGAGGGCTCCGCGACCGAGGAGTCACCGCTCGAGCCGTCGTCGCCCTACTCGGCGTCGAAGGCCGGAGGCGACCTGATGGTGTCCGCATTCGCGCGTACCTACGGCGCCGATGCGCTGATCGTCAGGGCCTCCAATAATTACGGGCCGCGCCAGCACCCCGAGAAGCTGATCCCGCTCTGCATCCTCAATGCGCTGGCGGGTGATCCGCTTCCCGTTTACGGAGACGGCATGCAGGTCCGCAACTGGCTGTTCGTCGAGGACTGCTGCGCCGCGATCGACGTCGCGCTCGAGCGCGGCGAGCCGGCTAGCGTCTACAACGTCGGGGGGCCCGACGAGCTTCCGAACATCGAGGTCGTGAACCGGATACTGGAGCTGACCGGGCGCGACGAGTCGCTGATCTCCTACGTCACCGACCGGCCCGGGCACGACCGCCGCTACTCGCTCGCCTCCAACCGCCTGGAGCAGCTGGGTTGGTCCGCCGCCGTCGGCTTCGCCGAGGGCATCGAGCGGACCGTGGCCTGGTACCGCGACAACCCGGGCTGGTGGGAGCCGATCCGTTCCGGCCAGTACCGCGAGTACTACGAGCGCCAGTATGGCCAGCGCATCACGACGGGCGCCGCCAAGGCCAAGGGCGGGTGATCCGATGGGCGTGCGCAGACTGCCAACCGAGATCGAAGATCTGGTCCTGATCGAGCCGGACGTCCACGGTGACGAGCGCGGGTTCTTCGTCGAGACGTTCAGGAGGACCTGGGTGGAGGAGCTGGGCCTCGGCGTCGAGCTCGTGCAGCAGAACCACAGCCGCTCGGAGGCCGGCGTCCTGCGCGGCATTCATTTCCAGACGGGGCAGGCGAAGCTCATCCGCTGCTCACGCGGGCGCATCTGGGACGTCGCGGTGGACCTGCGGCCCGACGCCCCCACCTACCGGCGCTGGGAGGCGTTCGAGCTGGACGACACCGCACACCGCCAGCTCTTCGTGCCCGATGGGTTCGGCCACGGCTTCTGCGTCCTCAGCGACGGGGCGGACGTCTGCTATTCGCTCTCGTCCTATTACGACCCGGAGCTGGAGTCGGGCATCGCCTGGGACGACCCCGAGATCGGGATCGAGTGGCCGGTGTCCGAGCCCCGGCTATCCCAGCGGGACCGCTCGGCCCCGCCCCTGGCCGAGTTGGCCACCGGTTAGGGCATCCTCCGCGGGGGCGGTCCAAGAACAGGCCGGTGCGCCGAATCCGGACCCCTTCGGCGAGCATCTCCTCAAAGCCTCAAACCCCGCGAGTCGCCCGCGAGTCGCCGGTGGTCCCCGGTATCGTCACTAGGTTGGCCATGAGTCCGCCCGCGACCCCCAAATCACCCCTGGATCTCTTCTCCCCGCCGGTCAGGCGCTGGTTCGAGAGCTCCTTCGAAGCCCCCACGCCCGCCCAGGAGCAGGGTTGGCCGGCGATCGCCTCGGGCGAGCACACCCTGATCTGCGCGCCCACGGGATCCGGCAAGACTTTGGCTGCATTCCTGTGGGGAATCGACCGCCTATCGCGCGAGCCGGAGCGGCTCGGCTCAGGCGTGCGCATCGTCTACATCTCGCCGCTGAAAGCCCTCTCCTACGACATCGAGCGCAACCTGCGCGCCCCCCTCGCCGGCGTCGGCGCGCCCATCAACGTCGCGCTCCGCACAGGCGACACCCCCCAGTCCGAGCGCCGCGCGATGCGCAAGACGCCCCCGGACGTCCTCATCACGACGCCCGAGTCGCTGTACCTGATGATCAGCAGTGGCGCCCGCGAGATCCTGACCGGTGTCGAAGCGGTGATCGTCGACGAGATCCACGCCGTCGCTCCCTCGAAGAGGGGATCACACCTGATGCTGACGCTGGAGAGGCTCGACCACCTGGGCCGCCGCGCCGCCGCCGCGACAGAGCCCGCGGCCCGAGACGGCCGGCGCGGAGCCGTTCAGAGGATCGGGCTGTCGGCCACCCAGCGGCCGCTCGAGCGGATCGGACAGTTCCTGGTCGGGAGCGGCCGGGAGTGCCGGATCGTGGACGCATCCGAGCCCAAGAAGCTCGACCTGGAGATCGTCGTGCCCGTCGAGGACATGACCGAGCCCGACGCGAGCGTCGAGAAGAGGCGGGACGGAGGGGACTCGGGCCTGACGCACCCGCCGGGACCCCCCGAGTCGCCCGAGCGGGTCGATCCGGGGCCGATTGAGGCCTCGCTCGACCCGGCGACCAATTCGCGCTCGATCTGGCCCGCGATCTATCCGCGCCTGCTGGAGCTGGTGAGCGAGCACAACTCAACGATCGTGTTCGTCAACAACCGCCGGGGGGCCGAGCGAATCGCGAAGCGCCTGAACGAGATGGCGAACGACGAGCCCGAGCAAGAGCTGCCGGCCACGGAACACGCTGGCAATGGCTCGAAGGCGGGCACGGAGCAGTCGCGCGACCCCAAGCAGGCCGGAGAGGAGGGATACGTCGAGGTGGCCCGCGCCCACCACGGCTCGCTGTCCCACGAAGAGCGCGCCTTGGTCGAGGAGATGCTCAAGTCCGGGCAGCTTCCCTGCCTGGTCGCGACCTCATCGCTCGAGCTGGGAATCGACATGGGCGCCGTGGACCTGGTGATCCAGATCGAGTCGCCGAAGTCGGTGGCCCGCGGCCTGCAGCGGGTCGGCCGGGCCGGGCACACCCTGGGCGAGGTCTCGAAGGGAAGGATCTTCCCCAAGTTCCGCTCGGACCTGCTCGAGTGCGCGGTGGTCGCCCGGCTGATGCGGACCGGCCAGATCGAGGAGACCGTGATTCCCCAGAACCCGCTGGACGTGCTGGCCCAGCACCTGGTCTCGATGGCGGCTCTCGACGAGTGGGAGATCGACGAGGTCGAGCGCATCGTCACCTCCGCCCAGCCCTTCCGCGAGCTCTCGCGCGAACAACTGGAGAACGTGCTGGACATGCTCGACGGCCGCTACCCCTCGGAGCGGTTCGCCGAGCTGCGGCCGCGGATCGTCTGGGACCGGACCGGCGCCAAGATGCGCGGCCGGCCGGGCGCCCGCCAGCTTGCGATTGCGAACGCCGGGACCATCCCCGACCGCGGCCTGTACGGGGTCCACCTGCCTGATGGCCGCCGCGTCGGCGAGCTGGACGAGGAGATGGTCTACGAGGCCCGGCCCGGCCAGACCTTCCTGCTGGGCGCCACGACATGGCGGATCGAGGACATCACCCGCGATCGCGTGATCGTCACGCCGGCCCCCGGGGTCCCGGGCGCCGTCCCGTTCTGGCGGGGCGACGGAATCGGACGCCCAGCGGAGCTCGGCAAGGCGATCGGAGCCTTTAGTCGCGAGGCGGTGAACGCCGA
The DNA here is from genome assembly GCA_021323175.1 of Solirubrobacterales bacterium. Taxonomy (GTDB): domain Bacteria; phylum Actinomycetota; class Thermoleophilia; order Solirubrobacterales; family 70-9; genus VGBV01. The sequence continues at coordinate 3,597 of JAJTCK010000021.1, forward strand.
CCCGGCGCAGCTCGCCGAGGAGAACGACCTGGACGACCTGGCCGCACGGAACCTCGTCAATTACCTCCAAGAGCAGCAGGCCGCCACGCGGGTGGTCCCCTCGGACGAGAACATCGTCGTCGAGCGCTTCCGGGACGAGATCGGGGACTGGCGCCTGTGTGTCCTGTCCCCGTACGGCGGACGCGTTCATGCCGCATGGGGGCTGGCGCTCTCGGCCAAGATCCGCGAGGAGCGCGAGCTGGAGGCCGACGCGATCTGGTCCGACGACGGGATAGTCGTCCACCTTCCCGACGCGGACGAGGCACCCCCCGCCGACCTGGTCCTGCTGGAGCCGGATGAGCTGGAGGACCTGGTCGTGGGCGAGCTGGCGGGGTCGGCGCTGTTCGGCGCGCGGTTCCGCGAGAACGCGGCCCGCTCGCTTCTGATCCCGCGTGCCTGGCCGGGCAAGCGCACGCCGCTGTGGCAGCAGCGTCTCAAGTCCCAGAGCCTGCTCGAGGTTGCGCGCGACTTCCCCAGGTTCCCCGTGATCCTGGAGACCTACCGCGAGGTCATGCGGGACGTCCTGGACCTTCCCTCACTCCAGTCCCTGTTGCGGGACCTGGCCTCGCGCAAGGTGACGATGGTCGAAGTCGAGACCCCGACGGCCTCGCCGTTCGCATCGTCGCTGCTGTTCGACTACGTCGCGACCTACATGTACGAAGGGGACACGCCGAACGCCGAGCGCCGCGCGGCGGCGCTCGCCCTGGACCGTGACCTGCTGCGCGAGCTGCTCGGCCAGGAGGAGCTGCGGGAGCTGATCGACCCGGGCGCCCTCGCCGAGGTCGAGGAATCGCTGCAGCAGCTGAGCGAGCCGGCCCGTGCGAAGGACCGGGATGCGCTTCAGCAGGTGCTGCGCCGGCTGGGTGACCTGACCGTGGACGAGTGCCGGGCGCGGGTAGCCGAGGGCTACTCAGCTGAGTCGATGCTGGAGAAGCTGGTCAGCGAACGCCGCGCCGCGCCGGTCCGGATCGCCGGCGAGGAGCGCTACATCGCCGCGGAGGACGCCGGGCTCTACCGCGACGCGCTCGGGGTGCCACCCCCGGCGGGCCTGCCGGACAGCTTCCTGGAGTCCCCCGACGAGCCGATGTCGGCGCTGGTGCGCCGTTACGCGGCGACCCACGGCCCATTTCCCACCCGCCAGCTGGGCGTCCGCTACGGCATCGACCCGCTCCCCGCCCTGCGCGAACTGGAATCTGCCGGCGACATGGTGCGCGGCGAATTGCTCCCAGGCGGAACCGAGCGCGAGTGGTGCGACGCCGACGTGCTGCGGCGAATCCGCCGGGCCAGTCTGGCCCGGCTGCGCAAGGAGGTCGAGGCGGCGGACCGCAGCGAGCTTGCGCGCTTCCTGCCCAGCTGGCAGAACGTGGACGTCCACCGCCCAACGGGGGCCGGTCCTGACCGCCTGCGCGAGTCTCTGATCCCGCTCCAGGGCGTTGCGCTGACGCCGAAGACCTGGGAGCGGGACGTGCTGCCGCGGCGGCTGGGCTCCTACAGCCCGACGTGGCTGGACGAGTTGTGCACCAGCGGTGAGCTGGTCTGGATCGGCGCCGGTGCGCTCGGACGCAGCGACGGACGCGTCGCCCTGTATTACCGCGAGGACGTGCACCTGGCCGGCCCGCCCCCGCCCAACGCCAAGCTCGAGTCGCCCCAGGGCGTTCCCCATGACCACATCCGGGAGCGGCTCTCGCAGGGGCCCTGCTTCTGGCTGGACCTGCTGGAGCTGGAGGGCAGCGCCGAGGAGCTGCACGAGGCCCTGTGGGACCTGGCCTGGGCCGGCGAGGTGACGAACGACGGATTCGCCCCCCTGCGCGCCCCGAGGCTGCGCGCCGCCCAAGGCTCGGGGCGCCAAGGTCGCCGCTTCTCGCGGCGGCGCTCCGCGGCCGCGGGCACGGTGCTCGGACGCTGGTCGCTGACGGCGCCGCTGTTCGAGAACGCTCCCCCCGCAGGCCCCCGCCTACGGGCCATGGCCGAGTTGATGCTCGAGCGCCACGGCATCGTCACGCGTGAGACCGCCATCGCCGAGGGGATCCCGGGCGGGTTCGCGGCCATCTACGGGGAGCTGCAGAACCTGGAGCTGCTGGGCACCGCACGCCGGGGGTACTTCGTCGAGGGCCTGGGCGGGGCCCAGTTCGCGCTGCCGGGTGCGGTCGAGCGGCTCCGCAGCCTCCCCCGTGCCGAAGGGGAGCTGCTGTGGCTGGCGGCGACCGATCCGGCCAATCCCTACGGCGCAACGCTGCCCTGGCCTAAACTCGAGGGCTCGCGCAGAGCGGCCCGCACCGCCGGCGCTTACCTCGGCCTGCGCGACGGCGAGCCGCTGCTCTACGTCGAGCGGGGCGGCAAGGGCATCCTGCGCCTCGCGCCCCTGGAGGGCGAGGAGCTGGCCTCGGCGCTCGCGGACCTGGCCGAGGCCGCGCGGAACGGCCTGATCGAGAAGCTCGCCCTGGAGCGCCTGGACGGCGAAACGGTGATCGGCACCGAGGCTGAGCAGCAGATGATCGCCGCGGGGTTCAGGCGTCAGCCCAGGCGCCTCGTCGCCTGAGGCCGAGCCAACCAGTCCCTACGCTGGAGCCATGGCTGAAGGCGACACGATCCGGAGGCTGGCGCACCGCCTCAACGAAGCCCTGGGCGGCTCTGAGGTGGTCGCCCGGACTCCCGGGAGACGCCCGCCGGAGGGCCGGCCGGTCTCAGACCTGGATGGCGCCACCCTGCTGGGAGCAGAGAGTCGCGGAAAGCACTTGCTGATCCGCTTCGAGGGCGGCCTGGTCCTGCACAGCCATCTGGGCATGAGGGGCGCCTGGCACATCTATCGCAGCGGAGAACGCTGGCGCCTGCCGGCTTCCAAGGCCTGGATCGCGCTGGCCGGCGGGAGCGTCGAGGCCGTCAACTTCAACGGGTCGTCGATGCGGATCGTCCGGGAGGTCGAGCTGGGCCGGGACCTACGGCTGGCGCGACTGGGGCCCGACATCCTCGATCCCGACAGGACCGACGCCGAGCTGGCCGGGTCGCTTCGCGGGGCCGAGGCTGGTACCGAACTGGGGGACGCGCTCCTGAACCAGACCCTGATCGCCGGCGTGGGGAACATCTTCAAGAGCGAAGGCTGCTTCGGCGCGCAGGCAGACCCCTGGCGGCGGGTGGACGAACTCGACGACGATGAGCTCGAGGCGGTTGTGTCCGCGACACGGCGCTTGATGGAGGGCGCGGTGCGAACGGGCCGCAGCCCTCAAAGGATCTACAGGCGGGCAGGCCGCCCTTGCCCCAGATGCCGCTCCAAGCTCCGGTCCCGGGGCCAGGGCGATGACGCCCGGACCACCTACTGGTGTCCACGCTGCCAGGGCGCGGGACCGCGCGCGGCGCGCCGATCGGCCGCGCGTCAGGGATAATCGGCTTTCCGGGATCGGAGAGAGCGACAGATGAGCGACGTCATCGAACTGCTGCGAAAAGTGCCGCTCTTCACCGAGCTGTCGGATGGTGAGCTGAACCGCATCTCGCAGGTCGCGATCCCGCGCAGCTTTCCCCGCGACACCCGGGTCTTCCACGAGGGCGATGCCGGCGACGCCTGCTACATCGTCCGCACCGGGAGCTGCCGGGTCACGCGCGAGCACCCGGATGGGCGGGCCATCACGCTGGCGAACCTCGGCCCTGGAGCGATCTTCGGGGAGCTCGCGATGCTGGACGGCGAGGCTCGCTCGGCGAGCGTGGAGGCGACCGAGGACACCGAGCTCCTTGCCCTGCCCGCATCGGACATGAGATTTCTGATCCGGGAGCACCCCGGGATGGCCGAGAAGCTGGTGGTCGCCCTGACCCGGCGCCTGCGCGAGGCGAACGAGCGGATCGCTCGCCAGTCCTTCCAAACCGTTCCCAGCCGAGTCGCCGGCGTACTGGACCAACTGCTGGCCGAGGACAGGGTGGCCCCTTCGATGCGGGACGGGGTTACGATCCGACTGCGCCAGTCGGATCTGGCCCAGCTGGCGGGCACCTCGCGCGAGAGCGTCAGCCGCTTCCTCGCAACGCTCGAGCGGGCGGGCGTCGTGCAGGTCGGCCGTGGGAGGGTGACCGTCCTCGAGCCGGAACGGCTCGACGCATACATCTTCTAGCAGTGACCTGATGGCGATGCCGGAATATGGCGAAGCCCGTCGCAGGATGGTGGAACGACAGCTGCGGCGGCGCGGGATCTCCGACGAACGCGTGCTTGATGCGATGGGAAGGGTGCCGCGCGAGGCGTACGTGCCCGAGGCGGTGCGAGCGAAGGCCTATGACGACTCCGCCCTGCCGCTCAGTCACGAGCAGACGATCTCCCAACCCTGGGTCGTCGCCGCGATCTGCCAGGCGATGGCGCTGTCGGGGGACGAGACCGTGCTCGAGGTCGGCACCGGCTCGGGCTATTCCGCCGCCGTCCTCTCCCTGCTTTCCCGCGCAGTGGTCAGCGTCGAGCGGATTCCGGAGCTGGTGGAGCAGGCGAGGGCGGCGCTGGCGGCGAACGGCGTCGCCAGCGTGGAGGTCATCTGCGGCGATGGCAGCGTGGGCCACCCGCCCGGCGCGCCCTATGACGCCATCGCCGTCCATGCCACCGGGCCCGGGGCGCCGCCGACGCTGCTGGCCCAGCTGGCGGACGGGGGACGCCTGGTCATGCCCGTCGCAACCGGGGCGTCGGACCTGCTGACGGTCTTTCGACGCGAGGGCGACGAGGTGGCCCGCCGGGCCATCGGCCCCTGCCGGTTCGTGCCGCTGATCGGCGAGGAGGGCTTTCGGCCCGGCTGATCTTTCGGGCGAAGGAGACGAGGTCGCCGCCCGGCGCGCCACGGCAACGCGTTAGGCTCGCGGGCGATGACCCAGGCTCTCTACGTCCTCAACTTCTATTCGCCGATCTTCATAGACCAGCTCAAGCGCGGTCGCAAGAGCGCGACGATCCGGCTGGGCGACAAGTCGCGCAAGTACGCCCGAGGCCAAGTGGTTTGGGTCACTGTCGGATACCGCCACAGCCCGCGCGAGAAGATCTTCTCCGCTGTGATCGACGACGTCGAGGTGAAGGAGATCCAGGACCTCTCCCCGCGGGACATCGAGCATGACAACCCGGAGTTCCGCAGGCTCGAGGACACGGTCCAGTTCCTGGAGCAGATCTATACCCGTCCGATCGCGATGGACGACATCGTCACGGTGATCCGCTTCTCGCAGATCGTCGAACGACCCAGCACGCAGTTCGGGAACGGCGAGCCTCCCTCGCCGAACTAGGCGGCGGGGCCGGCGGCAGCCGGCGATGGGAGAGAGCATGGCCGAGTACAGATTCCTGACGACGTGGCTCCTGGAAGCCGATCGCGAGCGCGTCTGGGACGCCGTCTATGAGTCCGAGCGCTGGCCGGACTGGTGGAAGGGCGTGCTCGAGACCGAGCGGCTGGCTGACGGCGACAGGACCGGCATCGGCCAGGTCGGCCGTTACGTCTGGAAGTCGAGGCTTCCGTACAGGCTCGAGTTCACGATGCGCACGACCAGGGTCGAGCGGCCGCTGGTCCTCGAAGGGGAGGCGAGCGGCGAGCTGGTCGGGATCGGTCGCTGGCGCTTCTTCGAGGAGGACGGCGTCACCGCGGCGGTGTACGAGTGGAACGTGCACACCACCCGCGCCTGGATGAATTTGCTCGCTCCCATCGCCCGCCCGGTCTTCGCGGTCAACCACGACTACGTGATGCGGAACGGCGGCAGGGGGATCGCGAAGCTGCTCGGCGCGCGGCTACTCGCGCTCGACTAGCTACAATCGCGCCGCTGGCACTCTCAAGGGGAGAGTGCCAAAACGAGAAGCTTCGCAACGAGACCCGAAGATTCGCAACGGAGGTATGCCGATGAACCTGAAGCCGCTCGGAGACCGCCTGATCGTGCAGGCGTCCGAGGAGGATGAGACGACCGCCAGCGGCATCGTCCTTCCCGACACCGCAAAGGAGAAGCCCCAGAAGGGGAAGGTGCTCGCCGTCGGCGACGGCGCCATCCAGGAGGACGGCAGCCGCCGGCCCCTGGACGTGAACGAGGGCGACGAGGTCCTCTACTCCAAGTACGGAGGCACCGAGATCACCGTGGACGGGGACGAGCTCCTCGTGCTGCGCGAGTCCGACGTGCTGGCCAAGGTCGGCTAGTGAACGCACACCGCCGACTCCTCGGCTTCGCGTCCGGGGACGGCTTGGAACTTAGGAACGAAGGAGGAAGCTGAGATGGCTCACAAGGAGTTGAAGTACGAAGAGGAGGCGCGTGGCGCGTTGCAGGCCGGTGTCGACTCGGTGGCCGATGCGGTCAAGGTGACCCTCGGTCCCAAGGGCCGCTACGTGGTGCTCGACAAGAAGTTCGGCGCGCCCACCATCACCAACGACGGCGTCACCATCGCTCGCGAGATCGAGGTAGAGGACGTCTTTCAGAATCAGGGCGCCCAGCTGGTCCGCGAGGTCGCTACGGCGACCAACGACGTGGCCGGCGACGGCACCACTACCGCCACCCTGCTGGCCCAGACGATCGTTCGTCACGGCCTGAGGAACGTGGCGGCCGGCGCCAACCCGCTCGCGCTGCGCAGCGGCATCGAGAAGGCGGTCGAGCAGGTCGTTGAGAACCTGCGCGAGAAGCAGTCCAAGGACGTCGGCGGCAAGGAGCAGATCGCCCGCGTCGCCGCGATCTCGGCTGCGGACGACGACATCGGCAACATCATCGCCGACGCCATCGACAAGGTGGGCAAGGACGGCGTGGTGAACGTCGAGGAGGGCCAGACCTTCGGCATGGAGCTGGAGTTCACCGAGGGCATGCAGTTCGACAAGGGCTACATCTCGCCCTACATGGTCACCGACCAGGACCGCATGGAGGCCGTGCTCGAGGACCCCTATATCCTCATCGCCAACCAGAAGATCGGCTCGGTCCGTGACCTGCTGCCGGTCCTGGAGCAGGTGATGCAGGGCGGCAAGCCGCTCGTCCTGATCGCCGAGGACGTCGAGGGTGAGGCCCTCGCGACCCTGGTCGTCAACAAGCTCCGCGGCACCTTCACGGGCGTCGCGGTCAAGGCGCCCGGGTTCGGCGACCGCCGCAAGCGGATGCTCGAGGACATCGCGATCCTCACCGGCGGCGAGGTGATCACCGAGGAGATGGGCCTGAAGCTCGAGAACACCACGATCGAGCAGCTGGGCAAGGCGCGCCGCGTCGTCGTCTCCAAGGACAACAGCACGATCATCGACGGCGGCGGCGAGACCGACGCCATCAAGGGCCGCATCAAGCAGATCAAGACCGAGGTCGAGTCCACGGACTCGGACTTTGACCGCGAGAAGCTGCAGGAGCGGCTGGCGAAGCTGGCAGGCGGCGTCGCGGTGGTCAAGGTCGGCGCTGCCACCGAGACCGAGATGAAGGAGAAGAAGCACCGCGTCGAGGACGCCCTGCAGGCGACCCGTGCGGCCCTCGAGGAGGGCATCGTGCCGGGCGGCGGCGTTGCCCTGCTGAACGCGCAGGACGCCATCGACCTCGACAAGTACAAGGACGACGACGAGCGCACGGGCGCGAACATCATCAAGCGCTCGCTCGAGGAGCCGATTCGGCAGATCGCCGAGAACTCGGGCTTCGAGGGCTCGGTAGTGGTCGAGAGGATCCGCGGGATGAAGCCCGGCGAGGGCCTCAACGCGTCCGATGGCGAGTACGGCGACCTGGTCGCGGCGGGCGTCATCGACCCGACGATGGTCACCCGCTCGGCGCTGCAGAACGCGGCCTCGATCGGCAAGAACATCCTGACCACCGAGGCGATCGTCGCCGAGCCGCCCGAGAAGGATGGCGCCGGCGGCATGCCCGGAGGCGGCATGCCCGACATGGGCGGGATGATGTAGCTCGGCTTCCGCCGACTACCCTTCGCCCCAACAGGCGAGTGGTTTCACGAGGGGCCCGGCGCGAGCCGGGCCCCTCGCATTTCGGGCTCCGGCGTTCCCTTCGGGCTACAGCCGCTAGCCGTTGAGCACGTCGGCCATCGGGCGGGGCTCCACGCCGAGCCGCTCGGCGTCCTCGAGCCCCCGCTCCGTCGTCATCGGCACCTCCATCAGCTCGGCCTCGTCCCAGGTCGCGAACGCGGAGGACCCGCTGACCAGCTCCAGGCCGCGCAGCCCCGCCCGGACGACGGGCAGCGGAACGTGCACCAGGGGCCGCTCTCGCCCCTTCGCTTCCAGGACCTGCGCCACGATCCCGTCGTAGCTCAGCGTCTGGGGCCCGGCGAGCTCGTATTTGGGACCCAGCGTCGGTCCGGAACCGTTGCTTTTGGATAGCGGCCGCTCGTGGGAGCCCGCATCCGACCGACCACGATCGTCCTGTTGGTCCTCGTCCAGCGAGGCGGCTACGCACCTGGCGACGTCCTGCGCCCAGATCGGCTGGTAGCGCGCCTGTCCCGATCCAGACACGGGGACTGCGGGCAGCAGCGAGAAGCGCTCCAGGAGCGTCAGCCAGGGGTCCCCGGGCGCGTAGACGATCGAGGGGGCGAAGACCGTGGTGTCCATCGGGGCGCGGCGGACGGCGTGCTCGGCCAGTGCCTTGGCCTGGAAGAAGCGCGTGCGCTGGAAGTTTGTCGCCCCCATCGCGGAGAAGAACAGGAACCGCTCCACCCCCGCCCTCTCGGCGGAGCGGAGCAGGCGGGCGGTCGCAAGCGCATTCAGCTCCTCGATCGTCCCGCCGGGCTGGTCCCGGATCGTGGCCGCCAAATGGACGATGGTGTCCACGCCCCGCATCGCGTGGCGCATCGAGAACGGATCGTTCAGGTCGCCGAGCGAGATCTGAACGTTGACGCGCTGTGCCCCGAGCCGCCTGGGCTCGCGCACGAGCGCCCGTACGCGGTGCCCGGCTTCGAGCAGCAGAGGCAGCAGCTGGCCGCCGACCACCCCCGTTGCGCCCGTCAGCAGGATCACGCGCCCAGGGTAGCCATCGCCTCCGATCCGCTCGCCCGCGGGACTCTCACCGGCCCGCTCACCTAGAATGTGCGCTCGCGCGGCGCCGGTGAGCGTCGTGACCGGACCCCTCGACCGCAGAAAGGGAAGCTCAGTGGCATACGTCATCGCCGAGCCTTGCATCGGGGAGAAGGACAACTCGTGTGTCGAGGTCTGTCCTGTGGACTGCATCCACCCGACTCCCGACGAGCCGGACTACGACGCCTCTGAGCAGCTCTTCATCGACCCGGACGAGTGCATCGACTGCGACGCCTGTGTCGAGGCATGCCCGGTGGACGCCTGCTTCGCCGAGGACCAGCTCCCGCCCGAGTGGGCCAAGTTCACCGAGATCAACGCCGGCTACTACAAGTCCAAGGCCTAGTCGCCCCGACTGGTCGGCCGTCGAGGCCGGGGCTGCCCCGGGACGATCCCGGTTACTGCAGGACGGGCAGCTCGGTGCCGCTGACCGCCGCCGCGGGGACGCCGTCGGCGGCGACCGCCTGCATCACGGGCAGCTCCACCGGTGTCTGGGCGACGATGCCGCGCGCGGCGGCGCGGATGGCCTGGGAGGCCGGGTGGTCGGGCTCATCGGCCACAAGGGGAGTCCCCTCGTCGGCGTGCTCGCGGAGCTCCTCGGCCAGCGGGACCTTCGCAAGCAGGGGAACGTCCAGGTCGTCGGCGAGAAGCTGGCCTCCCCCCTCGCCGAAGATCGAGACGCGGTTGCCGTCGGGCCCAGTGAAGGCGGACATGTTCTCGATCACGCCCATCACCTCGAGATCCACCTTCGCGGCCATCTCGGCCGAGCGGGCGGCGACACTCTGCGCGGCGGGTTGGGGAGTAGTGACGATCAGGATCTTGGACTGCGGAAGCAGCTGAGCGAGAGTCATCGAGACGTCACCGGTACCGGGAGGCAGGTCGAGCAGCAGGTAGTCCAGCTCGCCCCAGGCCACGTCCTCGAGGAACTGCTGGATGGCCTTGTGGAGCATCGGGCCACGCCAGACGACCGCGGCATTCTCCTCCACGAAGAATCCGATCGACATCACCACGGGACCGGCGGGAGACTGCGGCGGGATGATCTTGCGCTCGGCCGAGACCTCGGGCTTCTGGTTGATCCCCAGCATTCGCGGGATGGAATAGCCGTAGACGTCGCAGTCGAGCGCGCCGACATTGTGGCCCTCGGCCGCAAGAGCGGCGGCGAGGTTGGCCGTCATCGTGGACTTGCCGACGCCGCCCTTGCCGGAGGCGACGCAGATCACGTTCTTGACCTGAGCCAGCGCGCCGTCGGGGAGCTTGCCGCGGCCGAGCTTCTGCTGGAGGTTTCCCTTCTCGTTGTCGCTGAGCACGTCGAAGCCCACCTCGACGCCGTGGACGCCCTCCAGCTCGGAGACGTTCTGCACCACCGCCTGTTGGAAGTGGTTGCGGATCGGACAGCCGGGCGTGGTCAGGGACACCACGACGTCGACCTTGCCGTCCTCGTGGATCTCGATCGACCGCACCATGCCGAGGTCGACGATGTTGCGTCGCAGCTCGGGATCGATGACTCCGGTCAGCTTCTCGGTCACCTGCTCCTTGGTGGGCATGGGATGCATTCAAGCAGAGCGTCCATCCCACCCCGGCGACAAGCTGTTCGGCGGGAACGGGAACGACAGGCTCCTTCGGCAACTCGGGAAGGGACAAGCTCGTCGGTGGTCGCGGCCGGGACGCGCTCAAGGGACGCTCGGGCCCGCCTGGGCGGTGGCCCGGAAAGGACAAGCTGCCCAAATGAAAACCGGGCCCGAGGGCCCGGTTTTCGAGGGAGGAGAGGTGCTGCCACTGCTTCGCGAGGATGTATGTGCGAAGCAGGCTTTTCCGAGCCTTCGACCTCTCTGCGGCGGCTCGGGCTGAATCGCTAGACGCGGGCGGTCTCCCGGTTACCGGTCACGCGCTTCACGGCCGGCTCTACGCGCTGCTTGACGGCGCTCGGGACGCGGTCGGTGTAGAGCGGCTCGACGCGCTCGCGCGCCTTGCGGGCCTGCTCGACGACCTGGTCGGTGACCTGCCGGCGGATGTCCCCGCCGCGGGCCTCGGCCTTCTCGATCTCGGCCAGGAGGCTCTTCTTCAGGGTTCCGACCTGGGCCTCTCGAGTGCTCGGGTCGCGCAGGTTGCCGACGCGGTTCTGCAGCGACTTCAGCTCCTGCGAGCGGGCCTCGGCGTCGCGCATCTGGTCGACCGTCTTCGTGACGGCGTCGGCGGCCTCGGGAACGGCGCCCACGGCGACGTCAACGACCTGGAGCGCCTGATCGGCCGGTTTGCGCTGGGCGCTGGCCTTCCCGGCGACCCTGGTCTGGTTCGTCGTGGCCTTGGTCTGGTTCGTCGTGGCCTTGGTCTGGTTCGTCGTGGCCTTGGTCTGGTTCTTCGTCTTGCTCTCAGCCATCTTGGTTCCTCACAACCCTTCGTTTCGGAGCTTTATTAGTTCTAAGCTTGTTCGGAACTATATCACCGAACAGGTGTTTGTAAACCGCTCCTGCCCGCCGGTTACCAGCGAGCGCGGAAGCACCCGATTCGGTGTCCGTTCCTCGCTTCCTCTCGGCGTCGGCTAGCGGAAGAGCGAAAACAGCCGGGATTCACGCTTGGCGCCCACCCGGGCGATCCAGTCGCCGGGGGCCTCCAGCTCCGCGTTGCTCGGGAGGAACTCCGGGCCCTTCCACACCTGGTTCAGCGTGCGCAGGCCGGCCTGGCCCACGACCCGGTCGGCGAACTCCTTGCCCCGGCTGTACTGCGCCATCTTCAAGTCGAGTCCGAGCAGCTTCGAGACGACCTTGTCGAGCAGCCCGCGGCGCTCGCGGTCAAGGTCCAACCGGCGGCGCATCTCGGCATATCCGGGATCGAGCTGGTCGCCGACGGCGTCCATGACATGCTCGGCGTACCCTTCGACGACCGTCATGGTCGCCATCAGGCGGTACACCAGGCCGCGCTGGTCGTCGGTCAGCAGCAGAGTCGCGAGCTCGCCGTTCGTCACCGTGCGCAGGAGCTCCTTGGGGTTCAGGCGGGTGATCTTCCCGATCAGGTCCCCGGGCCGAACGTCCACGGCTGCCCCTTCGAATAGCTCCGAGGCGATGGCTCCAAGGTGTGACCGCAGCCACGGCACGGCAGCGAACTGGACGGCGTGCGTCGTCTCGTGCAGCGCGATCCAGCTCAGGAACAGGTCACGGTTCACGTCGAGTCGCTCGCGCGCAGACGAGAGGTTGGGACCCACGAACAGCAGGCGCGGCGCCCGTGTCGGGCCGATCAACGCAACGTCGTACTGCCCGATGACCCGCTGCGCCAGGTAGCCGACCGTCAACCCGACCTCGGCGCCGGTCGCGGCACTCGCGATCGTCTGCGGGAACCCGGCGCTTTTGCCCTCGGAGCGGGATGCCTTCATGCGCTCCGCGAGCTTCCGCTCGACCCCTGCGGACAGCTGGCGGAACGAGTCCAGGTTCACCCGTGCCCACTCGTCGCGCCTGACGAGCTCCGCCTCCGGAAGCGCGGTCTTGGGCCGCAGGCCCGTGTAGCGGCGGACCAGATGGGCAGCACGCCGGGACTCGGCGCGCAGCTCCTGCTCGGTGCCCGGCCAGATCGGACCCCCGGCCGCGAGCGCCAGGGCCAACCGCTCGGCCAACCCCCAATCGACCACGCGCGTCTCCGAGGAGCCGAGCTCGCTCAAGGGACGGCGTCCTGCGCCTGCAGCAGGACGTCCAAGTCGGCCTCGGTCCTGGCGGCGGCGAAGCCGTAGCGCGCGTCGAGTCCCAGCGACGACTCGGAAAGCTCTCCACCGAAGCTCAGATGTCCGCCGGCCTCGCGTACCAGGAGCTGGGCGGCCGCCGCGTCCACGGAGCGGGTAGGGCGCGTGGAAAACATGCCGTCGAAGCGGCCGGCCGCCACGTAGCTCGCAGACACGGCGATCGAGCCGGGCGAGCGCAGACGAAAAGCATTCCCCGCGAGGGCGGCGGCCGCGGCCTGCACCCGCTCGGGCTTGCTGGCCTCGAGCGCCACAACCTCGAGGCCGTCGCCCGGGGGAACGGTCATCGTGGCGCCGTCCCGCGTGGCCCCATGGCCGGCGACGGCCACGAACTCCTCGCTCGCGCCGAACTCGTAGACGTACCCGAGCGTGACGTCGGCCATGGACTCGCCCTCGGCGACGGCGACGCTCAGGCTGTGGCACGGCACGGTGCGGCGGGCGTTCAGGGAGCCGTCGATGGGGTCGATCACGATCCGGGTGGGCGCTGCGGGATCGCCAAAGGTGACGGTTCCGCGCTCCTCGGAGATCGCGGTGAACTCGAGGCCATCTGCGTGCAGCCGCTCCAGCTCTGCGAACACCGTGTCCTCGCAGAGGCGATCGATCACCAGCGTGCGATCGCCGCCCTCTCCGATCCCCTCGTACTCGCTCCTTGCCTCAATATCCCGGTGGTCGGCGAAGATTTGCTTCTGCGCGTGGACCGCGGTGCGGAACGCGCTCAGCCAGACCTCGGGCTCGCCTGGGGCAGCCTCGGCGGACTTTCCGGATCTGCCCGGAGCACTCACCCGGTCAGCGTACCCGGGGCGTGTGTTCCATGAACTAGCCTGAGCGCGAAATGGACGTCGATCGCGTTGAAGTAGCCGAGGGTCTGAGCGATCCTCAGCGGCGCGTGGTCGAGCACTCCCACGGGGGGCTGTTGGTGCTGGGCGTCGCGGGCTCGGGACGCACGGAGGCGCTCGCCCACCGCCTGGCCGCCCTGGCGAGCGCCGGGGAGCCGGCCCTGGCACTCGCCTGCTCGCGCGCCGCAACCGAGCAGATCCGCAACCGCGCCGAGGAGGTCGCGACTGCGGGCTTCGAGGAGCTGTTCGTCCACACGCACCGTGACGCCGCCGAGCGCCTGCTGCACGAGCACGCGGCCGAGGCGGGGCTGGACCCGTTCATCGAGAGCCTCAGCGCCGCTGAGAGGCTTGCGATGCTGCTCGAGCGGGTCGACGAACTGCCCCTACGGCGACACGAGATCCGCGGGAACGCTGCCGGGCTGCTGGCCCGCCTGGTCGAGCGGATCGACGCGCTGAAGGAGGCCGGGGTCGGACCGGCGCAGTTCCGGGATTGGGCCGAGAGCCTGGGCGGAGCGGACGCCGCCGAGGCCGACTCCGCTGAGCGCGAGCGCGAGTTCGCCGACCTCTATGACCTGCACGAGAAGATGCTCCGCAGGGCCGGCGCCATGGACGGAGGAGGCGCCGCCCTGGCCCTGAACCGGCTGCTGGGCGAGCGGCCCTCCCTGGCGGAGACCATCTCGCAGCGCTTCCCGCACCTGATCGTCGATGAGCTCGAAGACGCCTGCACCGCCGAGCGGGCGCTGATTCGCAGGCTCGCCGAGCGAGCCCGGACGGTCGTCGTCTCCTGCGACGACGACCAGGGCAGCGCCCGCTGCGGAGCCGGCGGGGAGTGGGTCCGCGAGGCGCTGGAGGGGCCGGAGAAGGTGACGCTCGAGTCGAGCTTCCGCTACGGCGGCGAGGTCCTCGACGCCGCGCACGCTGTGATCGCGGGCGGGCGGGGAAGCGGCGCAGAGGGCCGCCGCGCCGAAGGCGCAGAGACCACCGTCACCTTCTGGAGGAGCTCCAACGAACGCGCCGAGGCGCAGGCCGTCGCGCGCGAGATCGAGTCGGTGTTGGCCCAGGGCGAGGCGGACATCGAGCGGATCTGCGTCGCGATCCCTGCCGGGGGTGGCCGGGAGCGAACGGTCGCGGCGGCGCTGGAGGAGCGGCGCGTGCCGTATCGCCAGCTCGGGGAGGGAGCCTTCTTCCAACGCCCCGAGGTGCGCGATGTGATCGCCTGGCTGCGCATGCTGGCCGACCCCGCCGACGCAGCCGCCGCCGTCCGCGCGCTGAGCCGGCCGCCGGTCGAGCTGCGCTCCGTGGACCTTGCCCGCGTGACCACGATCGCCCGGCGCCGCAAGCTCGACATGGTCTCGGCGCTCGAGGCGTCACTGGAGAGCCCGCAGATCCGGCCCGAGGCCAGGGACCGGATCCGGGGGTTCCTGAGCCTCTACAACGCCGCGGCGCGCGCCATGAGTGGACTCGGCGCCGAGGTCTTCGTGCGCCGGCTGATCGAGCGGGTCGGCTTTCGCCGCCAGCGCCTGTTCGCCGCCCACCCCGAGGCCGCGGAGCGCCTGCGGAACCTGTCCCGCCTGAGCGAGGTCGCCGCCACATGGGCCAGGCGTGAGCGAGGGCGGTCCAACCGCGACTTCGTGCGCTACCTGGTCGCCGTGTCCGAGGCCGGCGTCTCGCCCGAGGAGGAGTCTGCTCCGCCGGCCGAGGCGGTCCGCGTGATGCCGCTGGAGGCGCTGAAGGGACTGGAGTTCGACCACCTCTACGTCGTGGGACTGCAGGCCGAGGCCGTGCCCGGACCCGTCCCCAAGGGCGCGCCGGACGTGCCCATGGCTCTCGGCGGAGGCGGGCCCTCTCACGCCGAGCAGCAGCGGCGCCTGCTCTATACGGCGATGACCCGGGCGCGCAAGGCGCTGATCCTCTCGCGGCCGGAGGCGGGTGAGGATGGCGCGGCCAAGGCGTCCCCCTTCTACGAGGACGCACGAGCGGTCCTTCGCAAGCCCGAGCTGAGCCACGGCGAGGAGCTGTTCGGCCCCGCCGAGGGGCTGCACGCCACCTACCGGATGATCCAGGACGAAGTCCTGGAGGAGGCGTGGCGGGCGGGCGGGCAGTTGAACGAGCCGCGTCTGGACACCGCGCTCGACGTGAACCGGGCCGTGGCGCGCTTCCTCGAGCTTCTGAAGCTGGCCGGCCTGATCCAGCGGCCGGGGTCGGAGCCGGCCGCCGACGCGATCCGCGACCTGAACGCGGTCCTTGGCCTGGCCGCCTCCCCCGAGCAGCTGCGAGCCCTGGAGGACTCCGCCCTGGACGGCTACCTGCTGGACGAGGAGGGTGAGTCCGCGCGCCGGCGTGAGCTGATCGCGGCGCGCGAGGAGCCCTCGCTGGAGGCGTTCCTGCCGAAGCGCGGTGACGGCCTGGCCCTGTCGGCGACCGACATCACGCTGTACCGGACGTGCCCGCTCAAGTACAAGTTCGCACGGGTCTTCGGGATCCCGCAGGAGCAGACGATCAACCAGCGCTTCGGGATCGTCATCCACCAGGTCCTGGAGCGGTTCCACTCGCAGCAGGGAGAGGGCGATGCCCCCGACAGCCTCAGCCGGCTGATGGCCCTGTTCGAGGTTGCCTGGCGCCGCTCGGGCTTCGGGGAGTCGGATGACGAGCTGCAGTTCCGCGAGCGCGCGACCGAAGCGCTGCGCCGCTATTACGCCCGCGAGACGGCCAGGGGCTCCAGCCCGCGCTGGGTTGAGCGCTCATTCGATTTCCAGATCGGCCCGCACCACCTGCGCGGCCGGGTGGACCGCGTCGACGAGCTGCCCGACGGCGGCTTCGAGCTGATCGACTACAAGACGGGTGACCCACGGCCCCCGCACGAGCTGGAGTCAGACATCCAGCTGGCGATCTACCGCCTGGCCGCCCGTGAGGCGTGGCGGCTGGACTCCGGCTCGGTGGGCAGCTATTGGTACGTGCTGGCGGACGAGAAGGTGGCGGTCGGCGGCTCGCCCGACGACCTCGAGCGAGTCGAGGCGACGGTGCTCGAGGTCGGCGAGGGCATCCTTGGCCAGGACTTCGAGCCCCGTCCCTCGCCGGAGATCTGCTCCTGGTGCGACTTCAGGCTGATCTGCCCCGCATCCGAAGCCTGACGCCTAGGGGCCCTGCGGAGGCCCGCCGCCTCGCTGGCGCAGGAACTGCTCGAACTCGCGCGCCAGGGTCTCTCCCGAGGGCAGGTTCTCCTCCATCTCGAGCTGCTCGGCCTGCTCGGCCTCGAGTCGCTGCACGAGCTCCTGGATCTCGGGGTTGGCCGAGACCGCGTTCGTGACCTGGCGCTCGTAGGACTCGGATTCCTCCTCCAGCTCGGTCGCGTCCACGGCGACGCCGACGAGGCCCTCCAGGCGACGGAGCAGGGCGAGCGCGGCCTTGGGGTTAGGCACCGCTGCGACGTAGTGTGGAATCGCGGCCCAGAGGCTGGCCGAAGGGATGCCACGGCGCTGGCAGGCATCGTGCACGACGCCCACGACGCCGGTTGGCCCCTCATAGCTCGACTGGGACAGGGACAGGCGCTCGACCATGTCAGGGTCGGACGCGAGCCCGGTGATCGGGACCGGCAGCGTGTGGGCGACGTCGGCGATGAGCGCGCCGAGAGTGATCACCATCTCGACGCCCATCGATTCAGCGGCCTCGGCGACACCGTCGGAGAAGGTGCGCCAGCGCAGGTTGGGCTCGGTGCCGGCGAGCAGTATCAGGTCGCGCTCCGCTCCCTCGGCCGGGGCGGCGAGAACGACGTTGCCGGGCCACTCGATCTCGCGGCTCTGCCCTTCGCTCAGCCGAATCGTCGGCCGGTTGGCCTGGAAGTCGAAGAACTCCTCGGGGTCTATCTGCGCGACGACCTCGGCGTCCAGCGATTCGGCGGCGGTCGTGAGCGCAGTCGTCGCCGCACCGGCAGCGTCATTCCAGCCGGCGAATGCACAAACCAGCACCGGCGAACGAAGCTGCGGGGTCTCCCCCTCCCACACCAGCGCGTCCATTGAGGCCAGCCTAGCGAGTCCTTCCTCCGGCCCGCGCCGGTCACGCGGGCGTCTAGACGTCCGGAGCCGGTTTCAATATCGGTGCATGGCGATGAGGGCGACGGCGGCTGCCGCAGACCATGGCGGCGCCAGCGCGACCGCGCCAACCCATGCCGGCCCCAGTGTGGCCGAGTTACGCGCCGGGCAGCGGTTCCGCGGCGACTTCGCCTGCGTGCGGAAGGACCGACTGACCGCGAAGAACGGCTCGCCGTACCTGACCCTGGAGCTGCGCGACCGCAGCGGCTCGATTCCGGCGCGGGTATTCCGCGACGTGGACCGCCTCTCGGCGCGGTTCCAGCGGGGCGATGCCGTGCGAGCCTCCGGCAAGGTCGAGCGCTTTCGGGGTGAGCTGGCAGCCGAGCTGGACGACGTGCGCGCGCTCGAGCAGGGTGACTTCGACCCCGCGGACTTCCTGCCCGCGGCCTACCGAAATGCCGAGGAGCTGGCCGGCTTCCTGGAGCATCTGATCCGCGAGGTCCATGACCCGGCCCTGCGCGAGGTCGTGCAGCGCGTCCTGCTGACCGAGCCGGTCGGCAAGGAGTTCCGCCGGGCCCCGTGCACGCGGGGCGGGCACCACGCTTATCTGGGCGGCCTGATCGAGCACACGGTCGCGGTGGGGACCCTGGTCGGCGAGATCAGCCAGCTCCATCCCAGGCTGGACTCGGACATGCTGATGGCGGCCGCATTGCTCCACGACGTCGGCAAGGTGCGCGAGTTCGCCTACGGCGCGGAGTTTGAACTGACCGAGGAGGGCCGCCTGCTCGGTCACCTCACGCTCGGAGCTGAGATCGTCGGCGCCGCGGCGGCCGAGCTGGATCGCGACCGCCGCGCGTCGCTGCTGCACTGCATCCTCAGCCACCACGGCGCGGACGGCGCCCGCGCTGGCCAGGGGGGCCGCGGCGGCGGCTTCGGCTCACCGGAGGCCCTGGCGCTCTACCGGCTGAACGCGCTGGACGCCGGCGTCAAGGGGGCCCTGGAGCACGGGCTGCAGCGCGCGGCCTGAGGGGACGGACTACTCCGAGGACCGCTGGGGCGCAGCGGGTCGCAGGCCGCGCTTCGCCAGGCGCGCCGCGATCAGCAGAGCGAGTGCGGCGAACGCGAGCTCGAGCGCTCTCTCGCTGACCTCATTGGCGGCCACCACGCCGGCGAGGACCCCGAGCGGAGAGAGGACACCGATCACCAGCCCCTCGCGCAGGCGCAGGTTGCCGTAGCGATGCTGGCGCCAGGTCGCGACGATCGCGACGGGGACGATCGCGAGGAGCGAGGTGGCCTCGGCCTCGACCTGCGCCTCGCCCAGGAAGATGGTGAGTGCGGGGACGAACACGATCCCGCCGCCGACCCCGAGCAGGCCGCCGAGGATCCCGCCCACGAGACCCAGCAGGGCGACGAACACCTCGTCCATCAGCTTCTGCCGATCATGGGACGATCAGCTGAATCGCCAGCACCGCCAGGATCACCGCGAACATGAGCGAGATCGCGCGTTCAGGCACGCGCTGCTGCAGCGCGGTGCCGAACACGGCGCCGGCCACGGCGGGGAGGCCGACCAGCGCGGCGTTGCCGACGTCCACGTTGTCGTACCCGGCGCCCTGCACTGCCACGGCGAATGCGGCGATCACGATGATCGCGGCCATGCTCGTCCCGGTCGCCTCGCGCTCGCCGTACGCGAGCCATCCGATCAGCAGCGGCACGATGATCGTCCCACCTCCGACCCCGAAGAGCCCGCTGAAGGCGCCGGCTGCGGTGCCGATCGCGGCGAGCTGGAGGGTCCTCCGCACGGGCGGCGATACTAAATGAGATGACCCGCTCGACAGACGCCGCCGCCGGCACCGATGAGGCCCTCGCCGGCCTGCTCGAGCCGCTCCGCGGCCGGCCCGAGGCCGCGGCCATTCTGACCGATGTGGATGGGACGGTCGCGCCCATCGTGGATCACCCCGAGGCCGCCGGTGTGCCCGAGGCCACGCGTGAGCTCCTGAGCGCGCTCGCCCGGCGCTACGCGCTGGTCGCGTGCGTCAGCGGGCGCCGGGCGCTCGATGCCCGGCGGATCGTGGGCCTGGACGAGCTCGCCTACTCGGGCAACCACGGCTTCGAGCTGCTGCTGCCGGGGGATGAGCGGCCGAGGCCCGACCCGTCGCTGGACGGCCGCGAGCAGGACGCGCGCGAGTTCGTCTCGTCGCTGAGCGCCGAGGACCTGGAGCGCGCGGGCGTCAGGGTCGAGGACAAGGGGCCGATCGTCGGCCTGCACTGGCGCGGCAGCGACAGCGAGGGAGAGGCCGAGTCCCTGGTCCGCGAGATCGAGAGCGCCGCGGACTGGAAGGGGCTCGTCACCCATCGCGGGCGCAAGGTGCTCGAGATCCGCCCCGACGTCCCGATCAACAAGGGGATCGCCGTGGCCGCCCTTATCCCCGCGCGGCCCGTCGACGCGGCACTCTACGGAGGGGACGACCGGACCGACGTGGACGCTTTCACGGGCCTTCGCACCCTGCAGGAGGACGGCCAGCTGCGGGACGTGGTCTGCGTCGCGGTGGAATCCGACGAGACCCCGCCCGAGGTCGCAGCGAGCGCGGATATCACCGTCGACGGCCCGCAGGGATTCACCGGGGTCCTCGCGGCGCTCGCCGCCTAGGCCCGATGCAGTTCTGCGACCTGTTGCGGATGACGGTGCTGCTTGCCGCCGGCGCGGCCACGGCGCTTGCCGCAGTCACCGTCATCACCGCCGACCGCGACGCCGACACGATGACGTTGATCGTCGCCGCGGTCTGGTGGCCCGCCTCGGTCGCGATCGGCTTCCACCTCGGCCGCCCCGCCCGGGCAGCGGAGGCGATGCGCCCTGCGCTGGCCGGGGCGCGTACGACGCCGACGCTGCCAGCCGACAACCCGGGGAGGGTGGCGCTGGCCCGGCTGTGGCCACTGGCTGCTTTCGCGGTGATCGCCGGGGCCCTCGGCTTCGTGTTTCCCGGCGTCGCCGCAGTCGGCACCGGCTTCGCCCTCGCAGCCGCGCTGGCACTGCGGGCGCGTGAGGGGGCGGTGGCCGCAATCGAGGAGCGCGACGGCGTCCGCTTCTACGTCGAGCCGGGCTCGGCACTGCAACCGGTCAGCCTGGTCAGGACCCCTGGCCTGAAGAAGGACCGCGCCCCGGCCGGCCATCCGCCCCCGCCTCCTCCGGCTAGCGCCTAGCCGCTGCCTTCGCCCGCTTGCGGAGCGGCGCGAAGGAGCGCCATGCGCGGGTGTTGGCCACCTGCTCCGGGGTCAGCCAAGCCCTGCGGGCGGTCGCGACCGAGTACTGCATGTTCTCCAGGGTGTCGGTGCCGTGTGCGTCGGTGTTGCAGACGATCATCACTCCCGCCTCGGCCGCCAGGCGGGCGTGATGCTCGTTCAGATCGCGCCGGTTCGGGTTGCCGTTTATCTCGATCATCGTCCCGTTGCCCGCAGCCGCCTCGGCGACCCTCTCGACGTCGACGCCGTAGGGCTCGCGCCGCAGCAGCAGGCGCCCGGTCAGGTGCCCGATGCAGTCCACGTAGGGGTGGCGGATCGCCTCGACCACCCGCTCGGTCATGTCCTTGCGGCTGATGTTGAACGAGGTGTGGACGCTCGCCACCACCCAGTCCAGCTGGGCGAGGAGCTCGTCGGGATAGTCGAGCTCCCCCTTGGTGCCGATGTTCACCTCGGAGCCGGCCAGCAGGCGGAAGCCGCGCGGCGCGGACTGGTTCCAATCGGCGACCTCCTTGATGCGCTTGGCCAGCGCCTTGGCATCCACGTGGTCCCCGAAGCCGTGGCTGGCGGAGTGGTCCGTGATCGCGAAGTACGCGTAGCCGCGCCTGCGCGCGGCGGTCGCCATCTGGTTCAGCGTGTTGCGGCCGTCCGAGAGCGTCGTGTGGGAGTGGAGGTCGCCCCGGATGTCCTCGATCCGCAGCAGCTCGGGGAGTTCCCCGGTCTCGGCGGCCTCGATCTCACCGCGTCCCTCGCGCAGCTCCGGCTCGATGTAGTCCAGCCCCAGCAGCTCGTAGACGCCCGCCTCGTCGCTGAAGGTGTGGACCTTCTTCCCCTCCACGACAGCGACGCCGTGCTCGGAGACAGAGAGCCCCCGGCCGAGCGCCCGCTCCCGCAGCTGAACGTTGTGCTCGGCGGATCCCGTGAAGTGCTGGAGCAGGTCTCCGAAGGTCTTTTGAGGCGTGATGCGAACGTCGACCTTGACGCCCGTGTGGGTGAGCAGGCTCGTCCCGGCGTCGCCGGCGGAACCCGCCTGCGCCACGAGCTCGTGCTCGGCCAGCGTGGCCGCCAGGCCCGCCGGGTCCTCGCTGGTGACGACGATGTCTATGTCCTTGCAGGTCTCGGCCCAGCGGCGCAGCGAGCCCGCCAGCTCGACCTGCCCGGTCGAGGGGAGTGCCGTGACCTCCGCCGCCAGCTCCCGGGCGATCGCGAGGACCTTGGAGAGGAGCCGGCGGTCGGACTCGTCGCCCGAGTCCGGCAGCGTCTCCAGCGCAACCAGCACGTTCTCCTCGACCCTCGGGCCGAGCCCCTTCAGGTCGCGGATCTGCTCCCGCTCGGCGGCCTCCTTCAACCCCTCCAGATCGTGGACCCCGAGCTCGTCGAACAGGCGCCGCGCCGTCTTCGCCCCCAGCCCGGGGACGCGGGTGACGTCCACCAGGGAGGGCGGGAACCTCGCCTTCAGCTTGTCGGCCGCGGGGATCGTCCCGGTCTCGACCAGGGCGACCACCTTCTCGGCCAGGGTCTTTCCGACGTTGGGCAGCTCGGTCAGCCGGTCATGCTTGGCCAGCTCCTCGATCGACACTGGGCTGTCCTGGATCGTCCGCGCCGCCTCCTTGTAGGCCAGGACCCGGAAGCGGTCGGCTCCGTCGAGCTCGTAGAGGATTCCCAGCTCCCGCAGCGCGGCTGCGATCTCGGCGTTGCGCATCGCCCAAACCTAGCGCCGGGGGCCGACCGCCCCCGGCGGCCGCGACTAGCATCGCGCCCGTGCCCGAGCCTCCCGCCGACCCGGCAAGCGGCGCCCACGTCTGGGTCGTCCTGCCGACCTTCAACGAAGCCGAGAACATCGAGCGCCTCGCCCCCGCGATCCTGGAGCGGCTCCCGAAGTCGCACCGGGTCCTGATCGTCGACGACGACTCCCCGGACGGCACCGGCCGAATCGCCGACCGGATCGCCGACGAGCACGATGACGTCTCGGTGCTTCACCGCGCGCGCAAGGAGGGTCTGGGGCCCGCCTACATCGCGGGCTTTCGCGAGGCGCTGGCGGGTGGGGCCGAGCTGGTGATCGAGATGGACGCCGACTTTTCGCACGACCCCGCGCACCTGCCACTCATGTTGCGCGCCTCTGAGACGGCCGACCTGGTGCTCGGCTCTCGCTACGTCCCGGGAGGCGGGGTCACGGAGTGGGGGGTGGTGCGGCGGTTAATCAGCCGCGCCGGCAGCGCATACGCCCGCAGGACCTTGGGAATCGACGTGCGGGACCTGACCGGCGGCTTCAAGTGCATCCGTCGCGAGGTCCTGGAGGCGATCGACCTCGATGGAATCGACTCCAAGGGCTACGCGTTCCAGGTCGAGGTGACCTACCGCGCCATTCGCGCCGGCTTCAGCTTCACCGAGGTGCCGATCGTGTTCCGCGACCGGCGTGATGGGAACTCGAAGATGAGCCGGGCGATAGTCGCCGAGGCGATGTGGAGGGTCCCGGCGATGAGGCTACGCCGCCGGCATTTCTGATGGTCTGACTATCCTTGGCCCAAGCGATTGCAGAGCGGGGACCTTGCTTCAGTTTGTATAGTGAGGCACAGGAACTACGCAACGACGACAGGAGACCACAGTGCCGGGCAAGCTCACCGATGTCACCGACGCCAACTTCCAGTCCGACGTCCTCGATGCCGACAGCCCCGTGCTGGTCGACTTCTGGGCGCCCTGGTGCGGTCCCTGCCGCGTCGTGCACCCCGTGCTCGAGGAGATCGATGCCGAGCGGGAGGACCTGAACGTCCTCAGCCTGAACGTCGACGACAACCAGCAGACCGCCGCCAAGTACGAGGTCCTCTCGATCCCGACGATGATCCTCTTCCGCGACGGCGAGCCCGCCAAGCGCATCGTCGGCGCGATGCCGAAGGCGCGCATCGAGGCCGAGCTGGAGCCGGCGCTCAGCACCTAGCAGCTACCGGTCACTGGAAGTCCTCTGCCGCGGACTCGACCTCGTCGTCGGCCCGGGCCACCGCGATCCGCAGCTCCCGGCCGTCGATGCTCGCGGCCGCGCCCTCGCCGTCGGCTCTGTAGTCGACTGACAGCGACAGCGTCTCCTCGGTCACGTAGTCCTGGTGCTCGCGCGCTGCTTCCAGCAGGTCGTCGTCGCCCGACAGGCTCAGCGCGATGCGGTCGGACACCTCGAAACCCGCCTGCTTGCGCGCGTTCTGCACGGCGTGGACTATCTCACGCGCCCAGCCCTCGGTCTGGAGGTCCTCGTCGATCTCCAGAGACAGGCCGACCGCGTGCCCTGCCTCGGATTCCACCTGGTAGCCCTGCAGCGGCTCCATCACCAGGCTGACCTCGTCGGAGGTGAGGGTATGGTCGTGGCCCTCGATCGAGATGCCCACCTGGCCGCCGCCCTCCAACACGCGGGCGACCGCGCCGGCGTCGAGGGCCTCGACCGCCGCGGCGACCTGGGGCATGTCCTTGCCGAAGCGCGGGCCGAGGGCGCGATAGTTCGCCTTTGCCCGGTAGGAGACGAGGGCCGAGCTCGACTCGACGAACTCCAGCTCCTTCACGTTCAGCTCCGAGGTGACCAGCCCGGCGAGCCCCTCGATGCCCTCCCGCTCGAGCGGCGAGGCGACGATGACGGCCCGGCGCAGGGGCTGGCGGACCTTTACCTTCGCGTGCGCGCGCGCCGCCCGGCCCAGCTCGACCGTGCGGCGAACGAC
>JAJTCK010000022.1 GCA_021323175.1 Solirubrobacterales bacterium
TTCGCCGCTTTCGATGAACTCGTCGGGGGTAATGCTGAACGACTCCCAATAGTCGCCCAAGTCGGCGAAGAGCTGCTTCACGTTGTCCTTGCCCTCGGTTACGCCGCTGTTTGGTAGCTGCGGCGCCTCGGGGTTCTCCCAGCGGACATCGTCGGCGAAGTTCTGTGTCGCACCCTCAAGATCGCCGCGGCCAAAGGCCTCGTAACCGTCTCTGAGGGTGTCGGTGTTGGACATCTCGATGCTCCCTTTCTCTGTGATCTCTTTCGAGACCAACCTACTTCTGGACGGGGAAGGGGTCAAGGCCCCCATCCCGCCGACCCCCGAGAAACAAGCGCCGGTTCAACCGCTGCTTCTGCAACCCGCGAGAAGCGAGCGCTAGGTCGAAGAGCGCTCCTTTCCATGCAAAGCAGCGGTTCTCGCGAGCGCAACGCAGAGGCTTTGGTTTCTCGCTGGGAGCTCGAAGCCCCGCGAGCTGTTCCTCCGAAAGAGAAAGGGCCGGCGTTTGCGGCCCCTTCTCGAATAGCGGGGGGCCCGGTTCGTTTCTCGCTACCACGCACCGATTAGGGAGCGAAATCCGGCTCCGATCCGCCTTCGCCGTTTTCGCCGGCCAACGACTGCTAAGTGGCGAAGGCGAAGCTAGCCAAGGCGAGGCGAAGAGGGTGACCTAGGGGCCAGCCGGTGCGGCTTGACCTCGAGATGCTCTCCGGCATCCCATTGCTTGCGAACCTGATCGGAATGGTGGCAAACCTCGATGCGAATTCCGTCTGGGTCGAAGACAAAGAAGGCGTAGT
Organism: Solirubrobacterales bacterium; assembly: GCA_021323175.1. GTDB lineage: Bacteria > Actinomycetota > Thermoleophilia > Solirubrobacterales > 70-9 > VGBV01. The sequence continues at coordinate 792 of JAJTCK010000022.1, forward strand.
AGCCCGGTAGGTCCGGCTCTTCCTCGGGCGGGCAGTGGATCCTGGCGTCCATGCCTAGGCAACGCTGGTATGTCTCGTCGACCTCCTCGTCGCCTTCGACCCCGAAGGCCAGGTGCTCGACCCCCACGCCGTAGTAGCTGTGCTCGCCTCCGTCGGCCTTGCGAAGACCTAGTCGCGTCTCGGGCTGGGCACCCGGGACGTGGTCCTGCCCGAAGCCGAGATACACGACCTCCTCAGTCTCTCGGTTGGTCTGGATTCGTGCTTCCACCGCGAGGCCGAGCGGACCCAGCATGCCGAGGTAGAAAGCAAGGGAGCGTTCAACGTCGCTGACCGCGAGGTCTACGTGGTCGACTCCTCGTACGGACATCGGTTCTCCTCGTGCCGCCTAGGTGCGCCAGGCTATCGCCGACAGACCGGTCCTGGAAGAACCGAAGGTGGCCCGTCGAGACCGAACCTACGGACCACTCAAGACATACGAAGGCCCGGCCTTTCGTGATCAGCGGGGGCTTGAATCATTTCTCGCTACGACGCGGCGCGTATCCGCGAGATCCTTCGACGCGAGATACTGCGTAGGCGATGTCGGAGGAGAACGTCGAGGTGGTGCAGGGGCTGTTTGATGCGGTCGCCAGAGGCGATATCGAGGCAGCTCTTCAATACGTGCGGCCGGATGGAGAATGGGTCAACCCTGACTACGCGATGGAGCCGGGCACAAGGCATGGACTGAGCGGAGTCCGAACCGCGCTCGAGGCACTTCGGGATTCCTTCGCTGACCTCCGCTTCGACATCGGTCAAATGATCGACCTCGGTGATCGCGTGCTCGTCACAGGCACGTTCTTCGGCGTGGGTCGCGCGAGCGACGCGGCATTCGGGCCCCAGACCTTCGGCTCGCTTGTGACCCTGGACGGTGGGCAGATCCGGCGGTACCAGTGGTATCTCAATGCCGAGGAAGCGCGCGAAGCCGCCATGCTGCGGGAGTAGGCGATGTCCCAGGAGAACGTAGAGTGCATTCGGCGTGGGGTAGATGCCGTGAATCGCCGCGATCCGGACGGCTTCATAGCTTGCGTTCACCCGGACGTCGTATGGGAAGCGACCGGGATGCCGGAGACTCAAGGGATCTATCGCGGGCGAGCGCAGGTGCGGAAGTGGTTCGAGAAGTCGTTCCTCGAAGTCTGGGAGAAGTTCCATGTCGAGGAGGAAGAGATCACCGAAGCGGCTGACGGCCGAGTCTTCCTTGGCATGTTGGCCACGGGGCGCGGCAGGGGAAGTGGCGTGGAAGTCCAAAACCGCGGCTGGCAGGTCTGCTCGTTCGCGGACGGCATGATCACGAGGCGAAAACTCTTTGTTGACCGCGCCGAAGCCCTCGAAGCCGCCGGGCTTGAGGAGTAGGCGATGTCGCAGGAGAACGTGCGAACCATCCGGGCACTGTTCGAGGCGTTCCTTCGACGTGACGCCCAGGCAATGGACTCCCTCATGGCAACCGAGGTCGAATGGGATGCGACGCGCTTCGACAGACTGATTCCCGACTTGGCGGGGATCTATCGAAGCGCTGAGGGTACGCGGACGTTCTGGCGGACCTGGCTGTCGTCCTGGAAGGACCTTCGGTTCGACTACGAGCTTCGCGCCAGCGGCAACGATGTTGTCGCACTGATCCGCAACCAGCGACAATGGGGACACCACAGCGGTATAGAGACAGAAGTCCCTCCGTATGCCTGGCTCTACACCCTCCGCGGCGGCAAGGTGATTCGCGCCTGCTTTTATCCTGACCACGAATCGGCCCTCGAAGCCGCCGGGCTGCGGGAGTAGGCGGTCTTCTGCCGCGAGGACGGAACGCCGATCTGGCCGCGCACGTTCTCCCGTTCCTTCGACCACCACGTCCGCGCCGCCGGGTTGCCGAAGATCCGGTTGCACGATCTCCGACACACGCACGCCACGCTCGCGCTCGAGGCGGGCGTCCATCCGAAGGTCGTCCAGGAGCGGCTCGGGCACGCAACGATCGCGATAACGCTCGACACCTACAGCCACGCGATCCCCGCCATGCAGGAGGACGCTGCGGCGAAGATCGCGGCGCTACTCGAATGAGCCTTAGCTGACTGCTCTAGGGCCTGCCGCCCGGTTAGGCTCGCTTCCAATATGCAAAGTCCCCAGCGACGCCTCATAGGGTTGCAGTTTGGGTTGCAGTCGCCGTTTCAGCGACGGCGCAAACCGCATAGCCAAGCGGTTTAGTACCCCAAAGCGAACTTCGCGTCCTCGCTCATCATCTCCGGGGACCACGGCGGGTCGAAGACCATCTTGGGATGTACCTTCTGCACCCCGTCCAGCTCGCCGACGAACTCGCGCATCTGTTCGGAGACCTGCGGACCGATCGGGCAGGCCGGCGTGGTCAGGGTGAAGGTGACGAACACCTCGCCGTTCTGGAGTTCGACGTCGTAGACAAGTCCCAGGGAGACGAAGTCGAGCCCCAACTCGGGGTCGATCACCTCTTCCAGGGCCTCGTAGACCTGTTCCTCGTTGGCCATGCCGTAGAGGATACGGCCTGGCGCTGAGTAGCCTTGACGCGTGATCTTCCTGCTGATCGCGTTCATCGTCGTCCCCCTGGCCGAGCTCTACGTGATCATCCAGGTCGGCCAGGCGCTCGGCGTCGGGCCCACGATCGCGCTGCTGCTGCTCGACAGCCTGCTGGGGGCGTGGCTGCTGAGGCACCAGGGTCGAGCCGCCTGGGTCGCCTTCAACAGGGCCATGGCCGAGAGCCGGATTCCCGCCAAGGAGGTGCTCGACGGTGTGCTGATCATCTTCGGCGGCGCGCTCCTGCTGACGCCGGGCTTCCTGACCGACATTCTGGGGCTCGCCCTGCTGATCCCGCCGACCAGGGGGATCATCCGCAACTTCCTGAAGTGGGCCGGGATCAGCCGGCTCTCGTGGGGTCCGCGCGCCGCTGTCTGGGGCTACGGGCGGATGCAGAAGGACAGGGGCTCGCGGCCGCGCGCCCACCCCGGCGCCGCGGAGGCGGAGGACCGCGCACGGGAGCCGCGCCACGCATGGCGACCGGCGGGCCCGCGACCGGGTGACATCGACGGCACCGCCCATGAGGTGAGCGATGAGCCTGCTCTGCCTCCGGGTCAGCGGCGTCCCTTCGAGGGATGAGCGGAGCGGTCGTCTGCGGGTTCTGGGACCCCGAGAGCGGCGCGGCCGGCCTCGGCTGGGACATCGCCGGCTCTTGCGGAGGGCTGCTGCTGCGGGACGGCGTCGTGGCTTTCGCCAGGACCGCGATCGAGACGAGCGGGAAGTCGGCCACCCTCTCGCTGGAAGCCAACGGGGGCTCCGCCGAGGCCGAGCTTAAGCCGCGACCCGCCCCCTCCCCACTCGCCTCCCAGGGCTTTGCCGCTGAAGGTTCCGTTCCCGAGGGCGCGGCCTGCAGGGCGACCGTCCGGCTCTCGGGAGCCGGGAAGCTGAGGTGCGAGGGACACCTGACGCGATGGGCCTCTGATCCGACCGGCGCTGCGGCGGTCCTGCGCCACATGGCCCTCCCGGCTTCGGAGGGTGGACTGCTGATCGCCCTCGCGGCCCGGGCGCCGGGGGCCGAGAGCCATGCCGGGGAGTCGTCGGCAGCCTGGCTGCTCGAGGCCGACGGGACGATCGCGGAGTACCCCGAGGCCCTCTTCTCCACCCAGTACGACCCCCAGGGGCTTCCGACCCGCGCCGGGCTGGAGCTGTGGAGCGCCTCCGAGGACGCGCCGCCCATGCGAGCCGCGGGGACCTCGGTCGACGACGGGGCACCCGCTCCGGACGGCGACCGCGACGTGAGCGCCGCGATCATGCGGACGTCGGCGGAGGGCTTCGCCGGCGTCGGCAGCTACGTGATTTGGCGCGCCTGAGCGAGGGAGAGGCGGGAGGATGACCGACCAGCGGATCACTTCGGTGATTTCGGACTTCGGCGGGGTGCTGACCACGCCGCTGATGAGCTCCTTCGCCGCGGTTCAGGACGACACCGGCATCCCGATGGATGAGCTGGGCCGGGCGATGGCCCGGATCGCCGAGCGCGAGCGGGTGCACCCGCTGTTCGAGCTGGAGAAGGGACGGATCCGCGAGCCCGACTTCCTCGCGAAGCTCGGAGCCGAGCTCGAGGCGGCGCTGGGCCACCGCCCCGAGATGCACCAGTTCGCGGAGATCTACTTCCAGGCGCTCCACCCGAACGAGGAGATGATCGGGCTGATGCGGGAGCTTAAGGAGGCCGGCCTGAGGATGGCGATGCTCACCAACAACGTGCGGGAGTGGGAGCCCCGTTGGCGCTCGATGCTTCCCGTGGACGAGCTCTTCGAGCTGGTGGTGGACTCCGCCTTCGTCGGGATGCGCAAGCCCGAGCCGGAGATCTACGAGCTCACGCTGGAGCGCCTGGGCGGGCCCTCACCGCAGGAGTGCCTGTTCGTCGACGACGTCGAGCCCAACGTCGATGCGGCGCGCGCCCTCGGCCTGCACACCGTGCACTTCGCCAGCAACGACCAGGCGATCCCCGAGATCCGGCGGATCGGCGGGCTGGACGGCGGTCCCGCGGACCCGCCGGGGCCCTAGTTGTCGGAGCCCCCCCTGTCCCAGAGGTAGAGCTCGGTGGCCTCGCGCGCGAGCTCCAGCAGGCGGGGGTGCGAGAGCCATTCGAGCACCATCTCGAGCGCGCGCTCCTCGCTGATTCCCTCCTCGAAAGCCTCCTCGCCGCGAAATCCGGCCGCGAGCTTGAGCGCCTCGCGACGATGCTCGCCGAGCGAGTCGAAGGCCCCCATCAGGAAGTCGCGGTTGGGCAGCGGCGGGCCGATCTCCATCGAGCCGTGCCAGGCGGCCAGCATCGAGATGTCGTGGTCGTCCAGCTCGGAGATGGCCTTCGCGTAGTGGTCCTCGAGCTCCCCGTCGGGGATCTCGTCGACCCACGCCCGGACGGCCTCGCCCAGCAGCTGTCTGCGGGCTTCGCGTCCGACGGAGTCGGCGATGGCGCGGATGGCGTCGGCTGGGTCTACGAAGCAGAGTGTCATGTCAGATCCGATTCCTTTGCGAAGACTGTCCGGATGTGGGTCCTGTATGCGATGCGTGGGCAAAGATAGAGTCGCCCCCCGACGGCAATTCCGACATCGGGGTTTCCGCGCGTTATCCGCATTCCGGCGCCATCCGGCCGCGATTCGCGCGCCGTGTCCACACCTATGCTGGCCACGGATGAGGGAGCCGGACCAATGTCTTTGAAGCTGATCGCAGGACCGCCGAACTCGGGCAGGACGGGCGCGATCCTGGACGGGTTCGGCGCCGCGCTGAGGCGGGACCCCGTGCTCGTCGTGCCCACCGCGGACGACGTCGAGCGCTTCGAGGAGGAGCTGACCCGCGACGGAGTGGCCCTGCTCGGGGCGCGGGTCTGCACTTTCGACCGGCTCTTCTCGCTGGTCGGGCGAGCGCTGGGGACCGGCGGCGGGCGGCCCGCCAGCGCGGTCCAGCGCCGGCGCCTGGCGGCGGAGGCGGCATCGCGGGCCGACCTGGTCAGACTGCGCGCGTCCGCGGAGCGGCCGGGCTTCGCCGCAGCGCTCGACGAGCTCATCTCCGAGCTTCAGGCTGCCGCCATCGACCACGAGACCTTCGCCCACCGCGCGCGTCAGGCGGGTCCCTACGAGCTGGAGATCGCATCGCTCTACCGGGCCTACTGTGAAGCCCTGGGCGAGCTCGGGCGCGAGGACTCCCACGGCCGTGCCGGCGCGGTGATCGCCGCCCTGCGCTCTCACCCTGACGGGTGGGGCGCGCGGCCGGTCTTCCTGTACGGCTTCGACGACCTGACCGTCGAGCAGCTCGACCTTGTGCGCGAGCTGTGGGAAGCCGCCGAGGTGACGATCGCACTGCCCTACGAGGATCGCGAGGCCCTGACCGCTGCCCGGGGCGCCCTGTTCGCGCAGCTGCGAGACGAGCCCGGGGTCGAGATCGAACACCTGGAGACCGATGCGCGGTTCACGCGCAGCCGGACCCTGTTCGAGATCGAGCGGCGTTTCGGCGAGCCAGCCCATGATCGTCCGTCCGAGCTGGTGGAGAACGACGGCGGCCTGCGCCTGTTGGCATCGGCCGGCGAGCTGGCCGAGGCAGAGACCATCGGGGCCGAGGTCGCCAGGCTGCTCGACTCGGGCGTGCCGCCGGGCGAGATCGCGGTCGTCGCGCGGGATCCCGCCGGGACGGGACCGCTGCTGCGCCGCGTGTTCGCTCGGTTCGAGATCCCGGTGGCGGTCCAGGGAGAGCTGCCCGCCACGCGCACGCTGACGGGGGCGGGCCTGCTGGCTTTACTGCGCGCGGCCGTCGGCCCGGGAGACGCAGGGGACCTGCTCTCATACCTGCGTACCCCGGGCATCGCCTCGCCCGACGCGGTCGACTGGCTCGAGCGGAGGGTCCGTCAAAAGCGCCTGCGCACCGCGGAGGCCGTGCTGATCTCCTGGGAGCAGGACGGCAAGCGGGAGCTCTCGGAGTTCGCGCGCTTGCGTGAAGCGGCTTCCGGGCGTGCGCTGCTCGCGGAGGCGGCCAGGCAGGCGAGATGGCTGGCGGAGGCGGCGCTCTACCGCCGCGGCGAGATCGCCGGCGAAGACCGCGCCCTGGAGCTTCGTACGGGAGCGGAACTGGAAGCGGCCCTCCTGGAGCTCGCCGATCTCGGCCTTCCCGTCTCGCCCCGGGACGTCATCGCAGCCGTGTCCGATCTGCGCGTCGCCATGTGGCGCGGCCCGACCCGCGGTCGCGTCCGTGTGATCAGCCCCTATCGAGCCAGGGCGCGGCGCGTCGGTCACATGTTCATCTGCTCGCTGCAGGACGGAGACTTCCCGCGCCGGGACACAGGCGGCCCACTGCTCTCGGACGACGCACGCGCCGGTCTCGAGCTGCCGCCCCGCAAGCAGGCCGAGGTCGAGGACCGCTACCTATTCTCCGTGCTGCTGTCCCGGCCCAAGCGCAACCTCTGGCTGTCGTGGCGCAGCGCCGACGACGAGGGCGGCGCGGCCGCCCGTTCGCCGTTCGTGGACGAGGTGCGGGAGCTGGTCGGTCCCTCGCTCCCCAAGGAGATCGAGTCGCGCGACGAGGCCCTCTTCGAGGAGGCGAGAGGCCGCGGACTCTCGGACTCCGTCTTCGCGCCGGGGGACGCACCGACCCTGTCGGAGCTTGCCCGCTCGGTCGCCGCCCGGGGAGCGCCGGACCGGCCGCGGGGGGACATCGACGACCGGATCCAGGCCGTCGCAGCGCGCATCCCGGGAGACAGGCTGCGGCCCGGGCCACTCCGGCTTCCGATGGTCCTCGAGCGCATGGACGCACAAGGGCTGTTCGGGCCGTCCACATTGGAGGAGTACGCGACCTGTCCGTACCGCTGGTTCGTCAGACACGAGCTGGAGCCACAGGAGATCGAGCCAGAGGGCGAGGCGCTGGTCGCCGGCTCGGTCGCCCACGTCGTGCTGGAGAGGCTCTACCGCGACCCTCCCGGCGGCGAGAAGCGGCCCACCGCGGCGACTCTGGACGCCTGGCTCGATCGGGCCCGCGAGCTCGTGTCGGAGTCGGGGGCCGAGCGCCTCCCGAGCGAGCACGCCGACACCGCCGCGACCCTGCGGCGGGTCGAGGGGCTCGTGCTGGCCCTGCTCTCCGACGAGGCGGCCGCCGGCGCCGCCTTCATCCCCGAGGCGGAGTTGCAGGAGGCCAGCTTCGGCTTCGGGGAAGGGGGCAAGCCCGCCCTTGAGCTCGACGGCGGCGCGATCCACGGCCGGATCGACCGCATCGATCTCGGTCCGGGGGGACAGGCGCTCGTGCAGGACTACAAGTCGGGCAAAGTGGACGGCGGCGCCCGGATGCTCGAGCGGGGCAAGTTCCAGCTTCAGCTCTACATGCTCGCCGCGCGCGAGCTGTGGGGACTCGAGCTCGCCGGCGGGCTGTACCGCCCCCTGGGGGGCGCGTCCGACCGTGCGCCGAAGGGGCTGCTGCGCAAGGAGCTGGCCGATGATCTGGCGCCGTTCGGTCCACGGAGCCGCGACCACCTGGACGACGAGAACTTCGAGCAGGCGCTGGATGACGCCAAGGCCAGGGCCGAGGAGATCATCGGTTCGATCCGCCGCGGGGAGATCACCCGGGACCCGATCGGTGGCACCTGCCCCGATTGGTGCGACTTCCAGCCGATCTGCCGGCGCGAGCGGGGGCTTCCCGAGGAGGAGCCCGATCCCGAGCCGGAGCTGATGGAGTGAGCGCCGGGGCCGAAGCGGCGCCGGCGATCGAGCCGGGTGGGCGCGAGCGGACCGCGCAGCAGCGCGCTGCGATCGACGCCCGCGACCGCGACGTGTTCCTGCGGGCCGGAGCGGGCACCGGCAAGACGTCGGTCCTCGTGGACCGCTTTTGCGCGGCCGCCCTGGATCCCGACTGCGGCGTGGAGCGGATCCTGGCGTTCACCTTCACCGAGCGCGCCGCCGATCAGCTGAGACGACGGGTGCGGGAGGCATTTGCGGCGATGGCCGATGGAGCCGAGGGCGAGCGCCTCGAGGCCATCCGCCAGGCCGAGAGCGGGACCGACCGCGCCTGGATCTCGACCATCCACGGCTTCTGCCGCAGGCTGCTGGCCTCGCATCCCGCCGCCGCGGGACTGGATCCTCGCTTCCGCGTCGCCGATGAGCCCGAGGCCGACCGCCTGGCGGGCCGGGCGTTCGACACCGCGCTCGAGGAGATGGTCGCCGAAGGGGGCGCCGAGGCGCTGGAGCTGGCTGCCGCCAACCGGCGCCGCACCCTGATGGAGATGACCCGCGGCGCCCACGACGAGCTTCGCAGCCAGGGACGGCCGAAGGCGATACTGCCCGAGGCGCCCCCCTCCGATCACACCGGCGCGGTGGGCGCGCTGATCGAGGCTGCCAGCGAAGCCTACGAGGAGTGCGCGGACGCCGGCGATCAGCAGCTTCCCCAGCGCGAGCTGATCGGGCTCGCCGCGGCGCTCGACCCCGCCGCACCGGCCGACGGCGAGCTGCTGGACCGGCTGGGAACCCTGAAGGTCACCACCTCGGCCCAGGCGTTCGACGGGCCGGCATGCAAGCGCTACCGCGAGGCTCTGACCGCGGCCCGCGCCGCCGTCGCATCGGCGGTCCTGGGCCCGGCCTACGAGCAGCTACGCGAGCTCGTGCGGCGCTTCGGCGAGTCCTACGAGGCGCTCAAGGCTGAGCGCTCCGCGCTGGACTTCGAGGACCTGCAGCTTCGGGCCCGGGACCTGCTGCGCGGGAACGAGCCGATCAGGGAGCGCTACCGCGAGCGGTTCCTCCATCTGATGGTCGACGAGTTCCAGGACACGAACGGCCTGCAGCTGGGACTGGTCGAGCAGCTGAGAGGCGCGAACACCCGCCTGTTCGTGGTTGGCGACGAGTTCCAGTCCATCTACGGCTTCCGCCATGCGGACGTCGAGGTCTACCGGCGCCAGCAGCGCCGGTTCGCGGGCGGCGAGGAGCCGAACGGCGTCGCGCTTCCCCTGACCGGGAACTTTCGCTCGGCGCCCGGGATCCTCGCGGCCACCAACGCCATCGGCAAGTCGCTGCTCCGCGGCTTCGAGCCACTCAGCGCCGCGGGTGACCGGGAGGGGCAGGACCCGCCCGTGGAGCTGATGTTGACGGTGGACGATCGGAAGGGCTGGGAGGATGAGGCGACCGGGTTGCCGCGCATGCCCGACGACCCGAGCTCGGCACCCAAGGTCGCAGAGGGGAGGTGGCTCGCCGGCCGCCTGCGCGAGCTCGTCGACGGCGGCGAGGACCCGTCGGAGATCGTCGTACTGCTGCGAGCCTTCACGCACGTGACGACGCTGGAGCGGTCGCTCGCCGACGCCGGGCTCGACCCCTACGTCGTCGGCGGACGCGGCTTCTGGTCCCAGCAGCAGGTCGAGGACCTCCGCTGCCTGTTGGCGGCGGTCGCCAACCCCCTGAACGATCAGCCGCTCTTCGGCGCCCTGGCGTCTCCAGCGTGCGCGGTCCTGCCGGACACGCTGTGGCTGCTCCGGATGGCGGCGCGTGAGCAGGTTGGGGAGCGTCGCTACCCGCGGCACGTCTGGCCGCTGCTGCGCGACCTCGCCGAGCATGGTGAACTCCAGGCCGGCGACGCAGAGATGGCGGCCCAGATCCCGGGCGATGAGCGCGCTCGCCTGGCGGAGTTCACCGAAAGGCTTGTGCGGCTGCGCCGGCGGGGCGCCGAGGACGGATTGGAGTCGCTCGTGGAGCGGACAGCCTCCACATTCGACTACGACCTGGCGACGCTGATGCGCGGCCGTGGGACCCACGAGGGCGAGGCGCGCTGGGCCAATGCGCGAAAGCTGATGCGTCTGGCGCGCGAGTTCGAGTCGCGCGAGGGGCCAAACCTGACGAGCTTCCTCGAGTACCTGGCCTCGCGTGCGTCGGGTAGCGACCGCGAGGCAGAGGCCGCGACCCGGGCGGAGGGACACGCGGGGGTGAGGGTGATGACGGTCCACGGCGCGAAGGGCCTCGAGTTCGGCGTGGTCGCGGTCGCGGACCTGGGCCGGCGGCTCAACATCGGCTGGTCGCCGCTGCGCCTGGGGCAGGCCGAGGACCCCGCCGACGGCGGGGAGGCCGCCCGCGTCGGCGTGCAGCTCGGCCGCCTGGGGCGGCCCGCGGAGCGCCTCCATGACTACCACGAGCTGACCGAGCTGGCGGCCGACCGCGAGGCCGAGGAGGAAGGCAGGCTGACCTACGTGGCGGCCACGAGGGCGAAGCGCAGGCTGCTGTTGAGCGGCACCTTCAGCCCGCCGTCCCTGGACGGGGAGCCGCTGGCGCGCAAGCCGATCGCCACCCAGCTGATCCGCAAGCTCCTGGATGGCGAGGCGGCCGACGGCGAGCTGGAGCTGGGAGCGCCCGCACCGGACCTGCCCGGCGGGCGGCTGAACGTCCGTGTGAGCTCCCCGGAGCCGGGCTCCGGGGCCGAGCTGCTCAAGCGGGGGATGCCACCCGCGCCTGTCGAGCCCGACAGCCCGGCCGCCCCTCCCCTGCGACGACCCCGGTCCGTTCCGGTTCCGGCCGGGTCCCTGTCCTACTCCGCCCTCGCCGACTTCGAGGCATGCGGATACCGCTTCTACGTCGAGCGAGTGCTGGGAATCGCCGCAGGCGACGGGTCACAGTCGCCGGCCGAAGAGGACAAGGAGCCCTCGCCCGAGGAACAGCGACGCTTCGGCCCCGGGCTCGCCGTGCACGAACTGCTCGAGTGGAGCTCACAGGCCGGGTGGCGCGAGCCCGGCGGCGAGCGCGTCGCGTCCGCGCTGGCCCAGCAGGGGCTCCCGTCGGCACCGGAACACGTCGACCGGGTCCTGACCCTGGTCCGGGGATGGCTCGAATCGAGCCTCCGCGGGGAGATCGAGGGCCGCCGCACCAGCGCCGAGGTGCCGTTCGTACTCGCACTGGGCGGCACACCGATCCGCGGGTCGATTGACCTGCTCGTCCCGCAGGACGACGGCTCGGTTCTGGTCGTCGACTACAAGACCGACCGCCTCCAGGGTCGAGAGCCATCCGAGCTGGCCGATCGCTACCGGGTGCAGCGAGGGATCTACGCCCTGGCCGCGGCCGGCGCCGCGGGAGACCCCGAGGACGCCGTGTCCGTCGAGACCGCCTACGTATTCCTGGAGCGGCCGGACGACCCGGTGCTCGAGCGCTTCGACGCCGGGAGGCTCGATCGGGCGAGGACCGGGATCGAGTCGCTGCTGGATCGCCTGGAGTCGGGCTCGTTCGAGGTGACCGACAAGCCGCACCGCTCGCTCTGCTACGACTGCCCCGCTCGCGAGCGACTCTGCGCGCATGGACCCGAGGCCACGATGAGAGACGCCCCCGAACCCCCGATCGAGCCGATGCCCCGTGACGACGTGCGTCGGCCGGACGGCAGCGAGCAGCAGGACCCTCCGCAGATGTCTCTGCTGCAGTGATGCCGTCGGTCCCCCGCCTCGGCCTGTTCGTCTACGGCTCTCTGGTGCTGCCGGAGTCCGCGTCGATGACGCTCGGCCGGGAGGTCGGCCAGGTGCGGCGCGGGCGGCTGCGCGAGTGGAAGCGCCGCTTCAGCCAGGCGCGCGACAACCTGACCTGCGAGAAGACGTTCCAGTGCGGCGACGGCAGCCGCCCCGAGTGGATCCTGGGGCTCAACCTAGAGCGCGGAGAGGATCCCGCCGGGCCGGTCAACGGGGGCGTGATCGAGCTGACCGAGGCCGAGCTCGACCGCCTGGACCTGCGCGAGGTCCGCTACGACCGCGTGGAGGTGTCCGCTCAGCTCGAGGGGCACGGCCTGCCCGAGCGCATCGTCACCTACACGGCGAAGCAGTTCCATTTCCGCCCCGACCCCCCCGAGGACGCCGTGATCCTCGCTTCCTACGCCGAGGCGGTCGAGCGGGGATTCGAGGCACTGGGGCCGGGCGAGCTCGATGCCTACCGCGCGACGACCGGGCCCTACCCCGTCGAGCGGGTGCCAGCCGAGCTCGTGGTCGATCGCATCCCCGACGGGAACCCTCGGGACTGGTGAGCGTTCAGGCCGGATGCCAGCGCTCGGCCCAGTCCTTAAGGGCCCCGATCACCGGCTTCAGCGACTCGCCCTTGGGGGTGAGCTCGTAGCTGACGCGGACTCCTGGGCCGTCCTGTACCTCGCGGCGGACCAGACCCTCGGACTCGAGCTCCTTCAGGCGCGCGGACAACAGGCGGTCCGACATGCCGGGGACGCAGTCCTTCAGCTCCGCGAAGCGCAGCGGTCCGGCATCGGCCAGCGCGTAGAGCACCGCGCCGGTCCAGCGGCGGCCGATCAACTCGACGGCGCCGTGGAAATCAGGGCATACGTGTCTGGGCTCGACCGCCGTCCCGGTTCCGGCGCGCCGCTCGCCTCGCTCCATGCTCACCTCGCGCCGAGCTTACCATTGGTAAGAGACGGGTCGGAGAGGACGACGGGACCCGAGGGCGCAGCCGGCAACGCCTAGACGCACGGGCCGGTGCTGACCTCGCCCGAGCCGGCAGCCGCGCCGAGGGCGTCGGCGACGACCTCGTTCGGCACCCCGTAGCCCCCCGGCTTGCCCGAACGCGTGGACGCGAACACGGTGGTCAGGACGCGGCCTGCGCCGTCAACCAGCGGTCCGCCCGAGTTGCCGCGGCGCACCTCCCCGCGCAGCGAGGTGAGGCTCCGCTGCAGGGGCCCGCGCCCGTAGGAGTCCTCGCTGATCACGATCTGCGTCTCTCCCACCCTCGCCGGCGAGATCGTCAAGGGCCCATTCTCGGGATACCCCAGCACCGCCCCCGCTGTCCCCGAATCCACTCCGTCCGCGACCGGAAGGGACTCCCCCAGCAGGTCGGGGACTCGCAGGATCGCCAGGTCGTTGGACGGGTCATAGAACACGGGCTGCGCGTCAAGCCGATCGTCACCGTCGGAGAAGCTGACGGCGGTGTCCTCCTCGCCCGCGATGACGTGGGCGTTCGTCACGACCACCCCGGGCGCGGCGATCCAGCCCGAGCCCGAGACCGACAGGCCGCAGGCGGTGCCAAGGACGCGGACGACGCTGTCGCCGGCGGTCTGGACCTCGGGATCCCCCGCGATCCGCGAGTTCGGCGCGTCGACCCCTGCTTCCGGACCGTTCAGGGAGATGCCGGGGTCGATCCGGTTCAGGGCGTTCAGGAACTCACCCGACGGAGGGAAGGCGTCGTTCAGCGCGCCGAGGATCGCCGAGCGCTGGACCGTCTGGCGCACGTTCTTGGCTCCCGGCGCGTGCAGCGCGACGGCCCCGACCAGCCAGGCGATCGCCAGCCCCACCGCCACGAGCAGCAGGGCACCGCCCGCGGCGTCGGCGATCTTGACCGCCCGCCTGCGCCCTCGTACGCCCAGCAGTCGCCGGCGGAGCGCACGGGCGACCCCGTCGAGGGAGGCGGCCGCGATGCCTCCGATCAGCAGCGCTCCCATCAACGCGGTGGCGGGCGCGTAGGGAGATTCGGAGCCGTCGGGCAGCAGCGCCGGCCCCAGACGGGCGCCCAGGAACGCGCCCGCCACGAATCCGCCCAGGCTGAGCACGCCGACGATGAGCCCGTGTCGGTACCCCCATGCGCCCAGCAGCAGCGCGAAGGCGATGATCAGCCAGTCCAGCCCCGTCACCTCCGCGAATAGAAGCAGGGCCATGGGCCGACGGCAGCCAGGTTCGGCCTCGTGGGTGCATCGCGAAACTCCTTGCGGTACCGGCGCCCGCCATTCCCTACCCTCCTGGGGTGTCTGGTAGGGAGGCAGGAGCTACAAGCACGCGACGGCCGCAATCCCGACGGCGGGATGCCCGGCCTCCCGGCACGCCATCGCCACCGCGCCAGCCTCTGAGCGAGCGACAGCGCCGCCTGCGAAACCGCGCCCTGCCCCTGCTGGCGGTGGCCCTGGTCTCCCTCATCATCGGCGCCGTGATGGCGGCGGGCTCCTCCGAGGAGGACGCCTCTGAGCGCTTCCTCCAGGCGTGGAGCGAGCAGGACTTCGCGGCCATGCACGCCGAGCTGAGCGAGGGCGCACAGGAGCGATACCCCCTCCAGCAGTTCACGGGCGCCTACCGGGAGGCCCAGCAGGCTTCGACCGCCAGCGCGATCGACCCAGGTGACGCGAGCGGCCCCGAGGACGAGGTCGTGGAGATGGAGGTCGAGATAGAGACCGCGATCTTCGGCGTCGTCGAGGGTTCGCTGCAGCTTCCGTTCGATGACGGCAAGCTCGCCTGGGCTCCCCATCTGACCTTTCCGAACCTGGCCGAGGGCGAGCGGGTCGGGCGCCGGCTGACGCTCGGCGACCGGGCGGCGATCGTGGCCAAGGACGGCACGCCGCTCGCCGAGGGGCCGAATCGAAGCTCGCCGCTCGGCTCGGCCGCCATCGACGTCACCGGGTCCGTGGAGACGGCGCCGAGCGAGCTGCGCCCCCAGGTCGAGCAGTCCGGGTATCCGGGCGACCAGGAGACTGGCGTCAACGGGCTGGAGCTGGCCTTCAACTCGCGGCTGGCGGGGCGACCGGGAGGCGAGCTTCTGGCGGTACCCGAGGGAACGCCGCTTCCCGACGTGCCCGGGCGCAGCGAGGGCCGGGTGCTCGCGACCGCCCAGCAGGGACCTGGCCAGCCCGTCAGGACGACCATCGACGCAGACCTGCAGGAGGTGACTGTCAACGCGCTCGCCGGGCGGTCCGGCGGGATCGCCGTGCTGGACGCGAGGAGCGGCGAGGTGAAGGCCCTGGCCGGTTCGGCCTATTCGGCCCCCCAGCCGCCGGGTTCAACCTTCAAGGTGGTGACTACGGTCGCAGCGCTCGAGGGCGGCAAGGTCAAGCTTGACGACTACTTCGAGCCCGTCTCGTCGACGAACCCCTCGGTCGAGACGGGGGCGAATGTCATCGAGAACGCGCACGACGAGGTATGCGGCGGCTCGTTCACCGAGACGTTCGCAAGATCCTGCAACACCGTTTTCGCTCCGCTCGGTGTGGCCGTCGGCGAGGAGAAGCTGGTCGAGACGGCTGAGCGCTTCGGCTGGAACCAGCCCGTGACGCTCTACAACGAGCGTGCCATCGAGGTTGTCGAGCCCGGCGAGATGACGATGCCGACTTCGTTCGGCGACCCGACGCTGACGGAGCTGGCCGTCAGCGCGATCGGCCAGGGCGAGATCCTGGCGACCCCGCTGGGCATGGCCTCGGTCGCCCAGACGATCGCTGGCGGCGGAGTGCGCCAACCCACCCCGATCGTGACCGAGCCCGCGCTTAGATCGAGCGCGGAGCCCGTCCAGGTCACTTCCAGGGAGAATGCCCGCGTCCTCAAGGGCCTGATGCGCGCGGTCGTCACGTCGGGCACCGGCTCGGCCGCCGGGCTGTCCGGCGTGCAGGTCGCTGGGAAGACCGGGACCGCTGAGCTCGGCCCCAAGCCCGGACAGCCGCCGCCGGGACCCGGGCAGGACCCCGAGCAGATCGTCGACGCATGGTTCATCGCCTTCGCGCCTGTGCGCAAGCCACAGCTCGCGGTCGCCGTGATGCTGATCGACGCGCCAGGCGACGGCGGCGAGGTGGCCGCGCCGATCGCGGCCCAGATCCTGGGATCGGCACTCGGCTAGCGGCGCCTCGGCCGGAGCCCTACGGCAGGCCCAGCGCTACGCCGGCGACCGCCAGGGTGGCGCCCACGCCGGCGAGGAGACCACCGGGGGTCTCGAGCCAGAGCCCGAGCGGAACGCCGGCGATCGCGAGCAGCGCTCCGGCCGCCAGCAGCGGCCACCAGTCGCCGAGTCCCTGCCGCGAATCTCGCCTGGCGGGAGCGCTCAACAGCGCACCCAGCGCGATTAGCGCGGCACCGGTCACGGCACCGGGCGTGCCGAGCAGGTCGGTCAGCACAAGCACCGCGCCGGCTCCCGCGGCCAGCAGGGCGATGCGCAGCGGAGCCGCGGCCACGCGGCGGCCGCTAGATGTCGAGCTCGACGATGCCGTCGGCGCCGTCGGCCGTGATCTCGAGCTCGAGCGGCCTGTTCTCGGCCGCCGCGATGTCCATCAGGAACAGCACGACCGAGCCCTGAACCGGCCCGCTGGCGGCCGCGGTGTCCTCCGCCGGCACCTCGCCGCCGGGCTCGACCGCATCGCCGAAGGGAAAGGCGAACACGGTCTTGGACTCGCTTGGCTCGAACTCGGCGCCGGTCGTGTCTATGACCTTCATGTCCCGCTCGCTGGGCAGGGCCACGGAGCCGTCGCCCTCGTTCTCGACGGACATGAAGATTCCCAGGTAGGCCTCCCCCGGGGGTGGGGCTGACAGGCCCTCCAGGTACTCGCGGTCCTCGGGATCGTTCGGGTTGAGAAAGCGGGTCAGCGCGACGTTGAAGCGGAGCTCGCCGAGCTCCACCGGCTCGCCTTCGACGACGAGGGTCGACTCCTCCTCGCCGCATGCCGCGGCTGCGAGGGCGAGCGCGCAGACGAGCGCCGCGATCAGTCCCGTCCGTCCGAGCTTGCCGATCATGCGGCGGGCAGTCTATCCCCGCCCGCCACGCCGACGACCTCCCTCGGACGGTCCCCCGCCTCCACGACTTCGGCCAGCCGCCTGAGAGCCCGCCCCCAACGGCGTTTCCACCAGCGGCCCCCGCCGAGGCCCTTGGGCTCGGCAGCGAATGTGAGCGAAACGGTGGTGACCGCCCCTGGGCCCTCGGTCAACTCCCAGACGGACTTCAGGGTGATCCGGTTGCTGCGGCCGCCGAAGCCCTGCTCCGCGACGAGGTGTGGGCGCTCGGCCTCGGTGATGGTCGTGTCCATGTAGCGGACGCCGCGCGGGGCGTCCACACGGAAGCGGGCCGAGGCGCCCACCCCCCGCGGCTCCTCGCGGACCAGGCGAAAGTCCTTTGCGAAGTGGTCGATCCACGCGGGGCGCGCCCGGAGGTCGCAGAGCACGTCGAAGACGCGGTCGCGGGGGGCGTCCACCGTGGAGCTGACCGAGATCGGGGCCATCGCGCGGCGATTCTATCCGCGGCGCTCACGCGCCCCGCCGCCCGGTCCTCCGCCGGATCCCCGCAAAATGGCCGCAAAGGTCGGTCTTTGCACACAAGTCGCTGGGCGCGATTTGGCCGAAATGCAGTATCGGGGTACCATCCTCTGACTCCGAGTGAGAGCGACCGAGGGCACAGAGGAGGAGCTTCAGCGAGCCGGTGTGTCGGCCGGCGCCGGGTCGTTCGTGTGCGTTTCGTGCTCGCTGCCGCTGTCTCTCGATCACTCCGATGAGCTGCCGGAATGCCCCGGCTGCGGGGGCAGCGAGTTCAAGCGCGCCTCGATGTTCGAGCAGCCCACGCTCCAGCAGGCGGCCTTCAGCGTGCACGCTGCGGAGCCGGAGGGCTGGCTGCAGGACGTCCGAGACGGGATCGAGGCGCCCGGGCGCTATCTGGCGGCGCACATCGCGGGCTCGGCGCGCGTCTTCGAGCTCGGTGAGGGCTGGTCGAGGATCGGCCGCAGCCCCGCCTGCGACATTCGCATAGACGACCCGACGGTCTCCCGGCGCCACGCGGTGGTGGTCCGCACCCCTGACGGCGAGCTGAGCGCGCTCGACGACCGCAGCACGAACGGCATCGCGGTCAACGGCGAGAATGTGGACTGGGCGCCCCTGGCCGACGGAGACGAGTTGCGGGTGGGGCGATACAGGCTTCATGTGATCGAGACGGCGGGCCGCCCCCCCGGCGACTGAGCCGGGCCTGACTGGGGCGCCTGGGGACGGTCCCGTCGTATATCGTCGGGCTCGACGCAGGGCAGCGCAGGGCGATGAGAGAGGCAGGGATGACTGCAGGACGCGCTGGAAAGCTGACTCGCCGGATCGGCGTCCCCACGGCCGCGATCTTGGCGTTCGCGGTGGCGATCCCCGCGACCGCGTCGGCGCTGACCGTCCGCGGCAGCGTCAAGCAGGTTCACATCACCGGCGCCGTACCCGGCGAGGCGCTCCGGCTCCTTGACAGGGGCGGCAAGCGGATCGACACCAGGTTCGCCGGGTCCCTCGGCGGCAGCGTCTTCCGGCGTGTCAATCCGGGCAAGGGTTACCGCGTCCGTGCGGCCGACGGCTCGCTGTCGGCCAAGGTCAACGTCCTCTCGGGCAAGCCGGCGCCGAAGAGCACCAAGCTCTACGACCAGGTGCTGCCTCCAGGGGGCTACGGCTACCTGACCACGCGGGACGGGACGCAGCTGGCCATCAGCGTCCGCCTGCCCGGACCCGCCGATGAAGGCCCGTACCCCACCTTGATCGAGTACGCGGGATATGGCTACGCCAACCCGGCTGGTCCTGAGGCCGGCATCAGCCAGCTCGTCAACACCCTCGAGTACGCGGTCGTCGACGTGAACATGCGGGGCACTGGGTGCTCGGGAGGAGCGTTCGACTACTTCGAGCGCCTCCAGAGCCTGGACGGCTACGACGTCATCGAGACCGTCGCTCGCCAGCCCTGGGTGAAGAACAACCGGGTCGGCATGGTCGGGGTCTCGTACGGCGGCATCAGCCAGCTCTTCGTCGGCTCCACGAATCCCCCGCGTCTTGCCGGGATCACGCCGCTGTCGGTGATCGACAACACCGCGACCACGCTCTACCCCGGCGGCATCCTCAACACCGGCTTCGCCCTCGAGTGGGCCAAGGACCGTGTCGACGACTCCAAGCCCGCCTCGCCCACCCAGGGGCAGGGCTGGGCCTGGAACCGGATCCAGAACGGTGATGCGACTTGCGAGGCGAACCAGGTGCTCCATACCGAGGCCGTGGACCTGCTCGGGAGGATCGAGCGCAACAGCACCTATCGCCCGAAGGTCGCGGACCCGCTGTCGCCGGCGACCTTCGTAGGCCGGATCAAGGCGCCGGTGTTCATGGCGTGCCAGTTCAACGACGAGCAGACCGGCGGACACTGTCCGAACCTCGCTGACCGCTTCCGCGGCACGAAGCGACAGTGGTTCACCTTCACCAACGGCCTGCACACCGATTCGCTCGACCCCGCGACCTTTGTCCGCTGGTTCGACTTCATGGAGATCTACGTCGCCAGGGAGAAGCCTGAGCTCCCAGCGTTCGTCAAGGCCGCTGCTCCGTTGGTTTTTCAGACGATCATGGGAGTCAACGGGGTGCAGCTGCCGGACGACCCGATCCAAGAGCAGCCCACATTCGAGGCGGCCAAGAGCGCCTTCGAGAAGCTGCCCCGCGTGCGGATCCTCTTCGACAACGGGGCGGGCGCGGCTCCGAACGCCCCCGTCCCCGGCTTCGGGCGCACCTTCAAGCGGTTCCCGATTCCGAGCACCAAGGCGAAGTCATGGTTCTTCGGCGAGAACGGCAGCCTGCGTAACAAGCCTCCGAAGCGAGGCGGTACCGACCTCTTCCTGTGGGACAAGGAGGCGCGCCCGGCCGACAACTTCACCGGCACGGACACCGGCAGCGGCGACCTGTGGACGGCCAGCCCCAGCTACGACTGGCAGCAGCCGCCAGCCGGAACGGCCGTGTCCTACCTCACCCCGCCGCTGACCCGCGACACGGGCATCATCGGCGCGGGCGCGCTGCACGCCTGGATCAAGGCCTCGGTGCCGGACGTTGACCTGCAGGTGACGGTCTCCGAGGTTCGGCCCGACGGCAAGGAGACCTACGTCCAGAGCGGCTGGCTGCGGACCAGCATGCGCAAGCTGGACAAGCGCAAGAGCACGCTGCTGGAGCCCGTCCTGAGCCTGCGCGCCGAGGACGCGGCGAAGCTCCCGAAGAAGCGGTTCGCGCGGGTCGTCGTGCCGCTCTACTACCAAGGCCACGCTTACCGCGCCGGCTCCCGAATCCGGGTGATGATCACGGCGCCGAGCGGCGACCAGCCGATCTGGACCTTCGCGGAAACCGTCCCGGCGGGCGACGCAAACGTGACCGTCTCGTTCTCGCCCAAGCGTCAATCGCGGCTGATCCTGCCGCTGATCCCGAAGTTCAACGCGCCCACCTTGCTGCCGGCCTGCCCGGCCCTGCGCGGGGAGCCCTGCCGCAACTATCCCTAGAGACGCCTACTCCGTCGAGATGCTGGGATCCGCCTGGACCCTCTCGGGGATGACAGCCAAGAAGTTCGACTTGGCGGCGGCCGCCAGCGCGGCGATGCGGTCGGCCTCGTCGTCCTGGCGCGTCGCCCGGAGCTCGACGGCGTAGTGGCCCAGCAGGTCCTGGACATCCAGCTCGCCCTCGGCGTCGAGCTCGATCAGGTTGACCTTGGCGCCCTTGCCCAGGCGCCGCTCGATCGCGCCACGGTCCAGGTTCCACTCGTCGTTGACCCTGACGTACACACGGCCCCCGGTCATCCCAGCGCACGCCCATGGGCCGATGTCGCCCAGGACGACCGCGCGGCCCGAGGTCATGTACTCGAACGCGAAGCCCTTGGCGTTGGCCCGGTCTACGATGCAGCCGCGCGGGTCGTCGAGCGGCTCGGCGGGCTCGCCCGCCAAGACGACGTCGGCGCCGCTCAGGCGGATGCAGAAACGCGAGTCGGCCGATCCCTGCACGAACAGGCGGCCGCGCTGGGCACCGTAGGCGAACGACTTGCCGACCGAGCCGTTGACGCGGCCGCCATCGGAGTTCTCGCCCTTCAGGATCGAGACGGTGCCGCCCAGCATCCCCTTGCCGACCCCGTCCTGGGCGCCGCCCTCGACCCGGCAGGTAACGCCGTAGGAGTTGAAGGCGCCGAATCCCTGGCCCGCGACGCTGCCGCCGTCGAAGACCAGCTCCGCGAGCTGGTCGTGCTCGGAGCCCTGGGGCGCGCCGTCATAGATGCGGGCGCGCGAGATCGCGCCGGACAGCTCGGCGCCCAGCACGCGGTCGTTGGCGTCCACGTCGCGCGGGAACTCCGAGCGCACGCAGCTGCCCCCGAACTCCACCTCGCCGGCGAGTCGACCGAGCTCGGCCGACGCCTGCTTGGCCTGCATCCGGATCGGCTTCGCCTGCACCAGGCCCGCCTCGGCCCGCGCCTCGACGAGCTCCTCTGCGACCGGCAAGTCGAGCGGCTCCAGGTCCAGGAACTCCTCGAGCGGGGTGATCAGCGGGGCGAGGTCGATCTGCCCCTCGTGGGAGGTCTGCTCGAGCAGGTCATAGCGTCCGACGAGGTCCTGCGCGCGCTCGTAGCCGAGCGAGCCGACCACCTGCTTGACCTCCTCACCCATCGCGCCGAAGAACCGCGCGCAGCTCTCGGCCGCGGTGTCCACGGCCTGCGGGGTGAACTTCTTGAGGCCGTGCTCGGCGGCGTCCTCGGTGGTCTCGATCTGGGTGGCGATGCCGACGTGGCAGGTGTCCAGCTGGCAGCCCCGGCAGATGGTGCAGCCGATCGAGACCATCGCGAGCGTCCCGAAGCCCACGCGATTCGCGCCCAGGCAGTGGAGCTTCACGATGTCGTGGGCGTGGCGGTATCCGCCGTCGGCCCAGACCTCGACTCGGTTGCGGATCCCGGCCTCCATCAACGCACGATGGACGGCGCGGGTGCCGATGTCCGAGGGCAGGCCGACGTGGCGCAGGGCATGCTGGCGGGCCGCGCCCGTGCCTCCCTCGAAACCGGACAGCGTGATGATGTCGGCGCCGGCCTTGGCGATGCCCAGCCCGATCGTGCCGATGTTCGGGACGACCGGGACCTTGACAGAGACCCGCACGTCGGGATTGACGGTCTTCAGCTCGTCGATCAGCTCCGCAAGGTCCTCGATCGAATACAGGTCGTGGTTGTTCGACGGGCTGATCAGGTCGGTGCCGGGCGAGGCGTTCCGCGCCGCCGCGACCTTCTCGGAGACCTTCTTGCCGGGCAGGTGGCCGCCCTCACCGGGCTTCGCGCCCTGGCCGATCTTGATCTCGGCGACGTATGAGCTGTTCAGCATCTCGGCCGAGACCCCGAAGCGGCCCGAGGCGACCTGCTGCCCGCGCCACTTGCGGTACTTCCCGTACATGTCCCGGATCTCGCCGCCCTCGCCGTTGACGCAGAGGACGTTGGTCGCTTTCGCCGCCTCGGCATAGGCGCGGAACGCCGGCTCTGACTGCGAGCCGAAGCTCATCGAGCTGATCACGATCGGATAGTCGTGGTGCCCGACGCCGGCGTCAACGTCCGCGGAATTGACCGGCTCGCGGCCCTGTTCGCGCTTCAGCTTGAGAATGTGGCGCATGGAGATCGGGCTCTGGGCCTCGAGGTCGCGGACCTTCTGCGAGTACTCCTCAAAGGTGCCGCTGCCGTTCGCCGTGGCGATGGCGGCCTTGTAGACCTTGGGGTAGAAGCGGAAGGTCTTCGCGGGCTTGGCCTCTTCGTCGCCGGCCAGGACGCGCAGGCGCTCGTCGCTGCCTGCGTCCAGGTGCGCGAAGCCCAAGCCGCCCTCGCGGCTCGCCGCGAACGCCGGGGTCTGGAGGA
Organism: Solirubrobacterales bacterium; assembly: GCA_021323175.1. GTDB lineage: Bacteria > Actinomycetota > Thermoleophilia > Solirubrobacterales > 70-9 > VGBV01. The sequence goes on from JAJTCK010000022.1 coordinate 23,630, forward strand.
TTTCGGCCAGCTCGGGCTTCACTCCGATCGACGAGAACTGGCGCGCGTAGCCGCGCGACTCGTGGATCCCGATCGTGGAGATCACCTTCTCGATCCCCTTGCGCAAGGCCGAGCACAGGTTCGATACGTCCTGCTCGTAGTCGTCCACGCATATGACCTCGACCATCACGTAGGGACAGACGCCGTTGGCCCCAAGGCCCAGCGCCACCACCACGTCGTGGACGTTCCGCAGCGAGGCCGAGCGCAGCACGATGGAGCAGCGCCGGCGCAGGTTCACCTCGCCGGGATTGACGCGGTAGGACTTGAGCGCCTGATCCACCGCGGAGGTCGCCAGGTGCGGATCGATCCAGCGGCGATCCCCGTCATAGACGCTCCGGTCGGTCAGGACCAGCAGCTCGGCGCCGTCGGTGACGGCCTTCACGGCCTCCTGCTTCAGCCGCTCGATCGCGCCCTGCGTCGTCTCGGCCTCCAGCATCGCGATGTCGATCGCCTTGGCGCGGCCGTCGTGGCCGCCGGCTCCGGCGCGGTCTCGGAACTCCTCCCATAGGTCCTCGAGCAGATAGGTCCCGTGGTCGGCCGCGATCTTGCGGTAGGTGCTGTCCCCCAGGGGGGCCATTTCGTGGTGGCCGCCCAACAGCACCGGGATGTCGGTGGCCACGATGCCGGAGTGGCTCCCGGGATCGTCCATGGCCGGACGCCGCCCGAAGATCGCGCGCGTCGAGAAGTGCTCGATCTCGCGCTCGCGGTCGATGGCGGGGTTCGTGACGACGGCGACGGTCTCCTTGAAGTAGTCGGCCAGGTTCTGGCGCTCGGGCGAGAGCGCGGCCAGCGGGCCGTCGTAGCCGAGCGAGCCGATCGGCTCGGCGCCGTTCGAAGCCATCTGCTGGACGAGCTTGGTGTCGTCGCGCTGCCAACCGAAGCCCGCCAGCACGCGGTCGGGCACCTCGACCGGGTCCGATGGCCCCGCGGCGCTGTAGCCCGGCACCTCGCGTCCCTCCAGCGGGCCGCCGGCGCGCAGCTCGGCCTTGAAGTAGGCCATCTCGTCGGTGTCGGTCCGCTCCAGCCAACGCTGCTTGACCTTCCGCAGCATCTCCTCGTGAGGGTGCAGGGCTGACCGCCGCTTGCCGCGGTCGATCGTGACCATGAACTTCTCCCCGGGGGCCATCGGCTTGGGCTCCGATGGCATCTCCTCGACCGAGACGACGCCGGGTTCGGAGCTGAACACCCAGTCGTCCTTCGACTCCAGCTGCCAGAGCGGGCGCAGGCCCAAAGCGTCGGCTGAGAACACGCACTCGTCGCGGTGGCGCGCGATCAGCGCGACCGGGCCCTGAGCGAACGGACCCATCAGCTGCCGGAGATACATGTAGAAGGAGTGCAACTCCTCGGGCAGGGCGACGATCTCGGCCACGACCGGGGGCACCACCATCTCCATCGCCTCGGCCAGGGACAAACCGTCCCGGCGCACGAGCGTCTCGATCACGAGGTTGAGGTCCTGGGAGTCCGAGTTGCCCTCGGCGATCTGGATGTCGAGCATGTGGGCTTCCTCGCGCAGCTGCTCGATCGTGTTGATCTCGCCGTTGTGGCCGAGCACGCCGAAGGGCTGGACCCGCGTGAACGACGGCCAGGTGTTGGTCGAGTACCGGTTGTGCCCGAAGCAGCCGATCGTCTCGAAGCGCTCGTCCGTCAGGTCGGGGAAGTAGCCGCCCAGGACCCGCGGCGCACCCATCACCTTGTAGACGCAGGTGGTGCCCGAGAACGAGGCGACGTGCACCCCGAGCTTGTCCTCGAGCTCGGTCTTCAGCTTGAAGCAGACCGAGTCGGAGTCCCCGGCGGCGGGAACGAGGCCGGCGAACTGCCAGAAGTGCGGCTCCTCTTCGCGGGCGGTCGGACCGAGCGCCGAGGAGTCGACCATCCCGACCCGCTCCGCGAGCATCCGGAACCCGGCCTCGCCCAGCGTCTCGCGCGCGTCGTGGCGGACCGCGTCCAGGTCGGCTGAGCGCTCGACGAAGACGTGCGCGACGGCGAACGCGTCGTCGCGGGCCAGGGACGAGCTGTGCCCGCCCCGCCGCACCTCCTCGGCCCAGATCTGAGTAGGGATGTCGACCAGCAGGCCGCAGCCGTCGCCCTCGCCGTCCACGTTGCCGGCCCGGTGCAGCATCTTCTGGAGCGACTTCAGCGCCAGCGGGACGGGGGCGTGGCTCGGAGTGGCGTCCTTGCGGACCGAGGCGTAGATCGCACAGGCGTCCTTGTCCTCCACGCTCGGCGGTGACACGCGCGGGCGATAGGCCCGCTCGGGCGAATAGCGATTCACTTGTGACCTCCCGGGTCCACGCCTTCTTCGAGCGGGCGCGCGACGGGTTGGACGGACGGAGCGGCGATTATACGGCGAGGCGTGGCGGCAGGGGTCGTGCGGAGGCTGGCGAATCCTTTTCAGCTCCGTGGTGTTGCTATGAGCAAGATCGTGCGCGCGCTGATGTCGCGCTCACGTTTGTCGAGTCAGGAGTGGGGAAAGCGTAAGGCAGAGGGAGATTTCGAGGAGGGACCAAGGATGGACGACGGCAGGGACAGCAGCGCCAAGCAGGACGATGGGAACGAGGCTGGACGAGGGGACGGCGCCGACCCGGAGAGCGAGCGGTGGAGGGTCATCAGAGACCTTCATCCGCGTCGTGACGATGGGGTCAACGGAGGGTTGGGGGTTCCGCACAGCCAGCGAGACCACGAGCACCGCCGCCAGCTGACTTCGCTGGACGAGTTCTCCTAGCGCTGCCCATCCTCGGCTGTCCGCTACCGGAGCGCCGCCGGGGTCACGTCCAGGCGCAAAGCGTCGAGCCTGGCGATCTGAGCCTCGGCCAGCTCGATCAGCCGATCTATCTCCGACTCGTCCAGGGCGTTCTCCCCGGGCGCGATGGCGCGGAGCGCCTGCCACATCCGCAGCTTGCCGTTGACTCCGAGTGACATCCCCTCCAGCTCGACCAAGTCGCTCAACGGCGAGCGCCGCACGAGCGAGCCGTTCAGCTTCAGCCTCCCAAGGCGCTCCAGCAGGGGCGCGGCCCGTTGACGAGCCTGCTTAGGCCTGATCCCGAGGCGGCCCATCATCGCGAGCAGCGCCCGGCGCTCGTCGTCGATCTCCGAAATAAGGCGAGCGCCCTCCCGGCGGGCGGCGTCGCTGCCGTGGGACTTCGAGATCCGGAGCGCCAGAGAGCGGCCCAGGGCCGAACCGGCAAGGTGGTCGTTCAGATAGATGCCAAGAAGTTTGCGGTCCATCCGCTGGTTATGCCCATGGAAGCGGCTTGTAACCGGAGCTCTCCGGGACGCCTATCAGCAGCACGCGGATCGCCGTATCCGAGTCGTTGCGAACCGTCCTGCGGACCGCCGGCCCGTAGCGAACGAAGGTCCCGGCGGGAGCCGGGTGCTCGCTGTCGTCCGCAACGATCGTCCCCTCGCCCTCCAGGACGACGAAGACCTCCTCCTGGCCGCTCTCGGACTCGTCGTGCGCGGGCAGCTCGCCTCCTGGCTCGATCTCGACGACGTTGAAGCCGAACGCGTCGGCGCCCAGGGACTTCCGCGCCAGATGCCAGGTGCAGCCCCCGGATCCCTCCATCGCCTCGAAGTCCTGCCAGCTCTTGACCGTGTACCCCTCGGACATCACGTCCTCCTCAGTCGGGTTGCCTTGGGACGCCGCCGACCTTACTCTTGTCGTATGGGGACGCCCGACTCGGCCGCATCCTTGGAAAGCGCCATAGCGGCCTACAACGAGGCGTGGAACGCCCACGACCTCGACGCGATCATGTCGATGCACGCGACCGACATGGTCTTCGAGAACCACACCGCCGGGGAGTCCGCGAGCGGCGGCGACGTGCGCGCCCACATCGGCTCGATCTTCAAGACCTGGCCCGACATCGCCTTCGAGACGCGCCGCCTGTACGTCCGTGACGGGGTCGTCACCCAGGAGTGGACCGCCACGGCGACCCACGCCAACGAGATGCGCCGCGGGGACCTGGTCGCCGAGCCGACCGGCAAGAGGATCTCCTGGCGGGGCATAGACGTGATCCCGTTCGAGTCGGGCAAGGTGAAGCGCAAGGACGTCTACTCGGACTCCGGCTCGATCCTGCGCCAGCTCGGGCTTCTGGACTAGCCCGCGCGGCGCAGGGCCCACGCGGCCACGGCCGCAGCCGTTCCCACCATCACGCCGGCTGCGATCAGCGCCGGGCGCGGGGTGCGCTGCCGGTATCCGAGCACCGCACCCGCCTCGGCGAAGGACATGACCGAGGCGAATGAGCCGCAGGAGAGAGCCGAGCCGGCGGA
>JAJTCK010000023.1 GCA_021323175.1 Solirubrobacterales bacterium
ACCAGCATCGAGGCGCCCTTGCCCGACAGGGTGTACGCGTCGGGGATGGTTGGGTCGGAGCTGTTCAGCGCGTAGGTGATGATCCCGCTGACCTTGGCCTTGTCGGTGGTTCCGGTGATCTCGCGTGTGCCGTCCTCGGCGAGGGTCCCGTTGGCGAGGCTCCGAATCGGGACCCTGACCTGGCTGCCGGGGACCGGCATGCCGGGTGAGGTCTTGGTGTGGATCGAGGAGAGCCGGCCCTGGTCGCTCACCGCATAGGTGCCCGCCAGGCGGTTGTTGTGGACGACGGTGCCCTCCACGTACACCGGCTCGGGCTCGACCCGCTGGGCGCTTCCGTCGCCGCCTCCCCCGAACGAACCGGAGGACCCGAAGAAGCCCGAGCCCGAGCCGGAGGACCCGAAGAAGCCGGAGCCCGATCCGAAGCCCGAGGAGAAGCCGGAGCCGGAGGTGGAGCCCCCGCCGCCCACTCCGCCGCCTCCGCCCTGGCCGCCCCCGACCTTGGAGCCCTTGTCGTCGTCCGGGGCCTTGGCGACCTGAGGCTGATCCTGTCCGAAGTACTCGCCCGCCACGAGGCTCGAAAGGTTGGGGCTGACCGCGGTTCCGGCGATGACGCCGAACCCGAGGGCAAGGGCGGCGAACGCGCCCGCCATGGACATCGGAATCGGCAGCGGCCAGCCGCGGGAGCGGCGGGCCGGCGGTGCGCCGGCGGACGGCAGGTATGAAGGCGCGAGCGGCGCTTCGACGCGGTGGCCGCATTCGACGCAGTAGCGCTGGTCGGATGCCAGCTCCGCCCCGCATTCCGAGCAGGGACCGAGCAGGCTCACGATCCCTCGGGCCCCTTGATCGGCTTAGCCGGTGGGGCGGGCTTCGCGGCAGGCGCCGCCTGCGGCGCCTTCGGTGCCGCGCTCGCCTCGGTTTGGGTCTCGGTCGTCTCGGGCTTCAGCTCGCGGCCGCATTTCCAGCAGTAGGCCGCGCCCCGCGCCTGCAGGGAGCCGCAGGCGGGGCAGATGCCCGCGGCGCCGGCCTCGTCCAGCTTCAGGAGGCGCTCGATCTGTCCGAGCTCGGCATCGATCTCCTGCAGGCGGGCGGCCTTGGCGTTCAGGATCTCGAGCCGGTAGTGGTCGCGGCGGGCCATCTCGTAGGCGATTCCGCCCAGATCCCACTGCAGGCGGGCGAAGTTGCGAGAGAGCTCCTCCTTGCGGCGGATGAGCTCGGGGCTCGCCGAGCGTTGGCCCTGGGCGCCGTTGCGCCGGGCTGCACCACGGCGGCGCGGGCCGCTCGCAGTGGCCGGTGCCGCCGCCGCGCCCGTGGCCGGAAGCGACGGAGCGGCGGTCCGCCCACCCGCTCTACGGCGCGCCGGACCCCAGCCCGCGCGGAAGGTGTCGAAGACGCCGGGGCGGCGGTTCCGGCCCATCAGGGTGCGGCCCCCACGCCGCCGCCCGCGTCTTCCGGCGCGCGCCCGTCGGGCGGCAGCGCCTCGGTCATTGTCTCGGGCGGAGTCGTCGTCGCGGTATCCGATGTCGTGGTAGGTGCGGTCGTGGCCGAAGTATCGGTGGTCGCGGACCCGGCCGGCTCTCGCTGCTGTACCTCGGTGACGGTCACGGAGTTGTCATCCTGCCCGATCAGGACGCCCAACAGCAGCATGCCCCCGAGGATCGCAATCGCGACGACCGCTGCCAGGGGCGTCCACTGGACGGCGCGCTGGTCCTGGGCAGGGCCCGCGGAGGAGCCGGCCGCGCCCGCCGATAGGGCCCGCTCGTAATCAAGCCTGGGCCGGGCGCGCGGGGTCCCGCAGTTCAGGCAGTAGCGCTGATCCACCGCCAGCTTGGTGCCGCACTGCGCGCAAGTCTCGCCCTCGGGACCCAGAACCTCGGGATCGAGCCCCTCGTCGCTGCCTGGTTTCGTGCGTGCCAAGTCGTGACCCTCCAAGCGGCCAATAGTACGAACTTCCCTTGACTGAGCCCGGAACTCCCCGCCCGCAGCCGTCGGGGGCGACGCGTGCGGCAGACTGCGGCGATGCTGGACGAGCGCTGGATCAGATCGCTGCACGTCGAGGCCATGCACCACGCGGACCTTGACGGCGGCCACGACGCCCACGTGCTGTTCCAGTCCTCGACGATCGGGGCGCTGCTCGAGGGCGCCTACGAGGGTGACATGACGTTCGCCGAGTTGGCCGAGCAGGGGGATCTGGGGCTCGGGACGCTCGACCGCCTGGACGGGGAGATGATCGCCCTCGACGGTCGTTTCTACCGCGCGGACGTCGAGGGCGTGGTGCACGACATCTCGCCGCAGGAGCGCACCCCGTTCGCCGTGGTCAGCCGCTTCGAGCCGCAGATCCGGTTCGACATGGAGGGGGACCTCGCGCACGATGAGCTGCTTGCGGCGGTGGACGAGCGCATGCCCGAGGGCGCTCCCTCGGGCGCCCTGCGGGTGGATGGGCGGTTCGACGTCGTCCGCGCGCGCTCGGTCCCTCGCCAGGTCCCGCCCTACCGTCCACTGGCGGAGGTGGTGGGCGAGCAGCACGTGTTCGAGGTTGAGGGCGTCGAGGGGACCATGGTCGGGTTCCGCTTTCCGGACTACGCGCAGGGCATCGAGGTCGGCGGCTACCACCTGCACTTCATAACCGCGGACCGCAGGCGCGGCGGGCACGTGCTCGACGCGCGGGCAACCGCCGTCCGCGTCGCGCTCGACCCGTCGCGAGACCTGCACGTGGAGCTGCCGCCCGGGATGGAGCTGCGGAGTCCCGACCTTGCCGCGGACACCCACGCTGCGATCGTGCGAGCCGAATCTGGACAGTGAGCGGCGTCACCGGAGCGCTCCGAATGACTCAGCGTCACGCTGCGACCTAGCCCCTGGGGGCTCCGCTGCTGCCTGCTTCGCCCGCACCCGTTCTCAGCCCGAGGAGCAGGCTGCGAGAGCTGCCCTTTGACCTCTCCGAGAACCCCGTCCGCCGGTACAGCGCGCGGCCTGCGTCGTTGTCCTCGTCCACGTCGAGCTCCAGGCGAACGCACCCACGCTCACGCGCACGCTCGATCACGGCGGCGACCAGCTCCCTTCCCAGTCCTGACCGGCGATACCGCTCCGAGACGAACAGGTCCTCGAGCCACGCGTCGAAAGCGCGCGTCCATACGGCCCACCGCCAGCGCAGCTGGGCAAAGCCGGCGGGCTCGCCGTTGCCGGCGAATGCGATGAGGAACTCGCCATCTCCGCCGTCCATGACGTGCCGGACGCTGTTTTGGAGTTCATCCGGGGACGGCCGCGGCTTGCCCAGGTGATCGTGGAACTCTCCGAGCAGGCGCGCGACCACGGGGACGTCGTCGACCCCTCCAACGCGGGTTTGAACCTCAGCGGGAGAACTCAAGGCGCGCTGATCTTAGGCCCGGATGGGGAGTGGAACAGTCGGGGCGACTGGATTCGAACCAGCGATCTCGGCCCCCCAAAGGCCGCGCGATACCAGGCTTCGCTACGCCCCGTTTCGCCGAGTCTAGAGCGGAGAACCGCGCTCGCCGGTTCGCTGCCCTGTCAGCTGGAATCAAATTCGCCCGGGTAGGGTTCGAGGCCGATGGCCGGGGTTGAACCACTGCGCGCTCTCCACTACGACCTGGGCAAAGTGGGGCCCCTCGCGGACGTGGCCGCGCCTCCCTACGACGTCATCGACGACACCCAGCGGGCCGAGCTGGCGGGGCGGTCTCCCTACAACGTGGTCGAGCTCGACTTGCCCCGCGGCCCGGACGGCGGGGACCCCTACGAGCACGCGGCCGAGCTGATGGGCCGCTGGAAGCAGGAGGGCGCCCTGGTGGACGACCCCAAGCCCGCCCTGTGGGCGCTGACCCAGGACTACACGGCGCCCGACGGTCGGCGGATGACCCGGCGCGGCTTCCTCGCGCGGGTGCGGCTGGCCGAGTACGGCCAGGGAGTCCGGCCCCACGAGCGCACCCAACCCGGGCCCAAGGAGGACCGGCTGCGGCTGACCCGAGCGACGCGGCACAACCTCTCCCCCATCTTCTCGCTGACACCGGGCGACGCGTGGCCGCTGCTGGAGCCCGCGCTGGACGGCGATCCCTGGGGCGAGGTGATTGACGCCGAGCGCACGACTCACCGGGTCTGGCGTATCGGCGACACCGAGGTCCACCGCGCCGTCGGCGCCGCCCTGGCCAACGACGAGCTGCTGATCGCGGATGGTCACCACCGCTACGAGACGGCCCTCACCTACGCGCGCGAGGTCGGCGGCGGCAACCTGGACGGGAATCAGCCGCACAACTACGTGCTGATGGCCCTCGTTTCGCTGGAGGACCCCGGTCTGACCGTCTTCGCGACCCACCGCCTGCTGAAGGACCTCTCACAGGACCAGCGTGAGGGGATCCGCGACGCGGCCAAACAGGGGTTCGAGCTGCGTGAGGTAACCGCCGCCGAGGTCGTTCCCGCGCCCGAGGACCCTCCGGGCAGCTTCGGATACATGGACGCTCACCACCTACAGCCCTGGCGCCTGACCCCGAAGGGGACCGGGGTCCTCGACGACGCGCTTGCCGGCCACTCGAACGCCTACCGCCGCCTGGACGCCGCCGCGCTCGAGGCCGTGTTCCTGAAGGGAGCCGTCGGCCTGAGCGACGAAGACATCGCCGCCAAGCAGCAGCTCGCCTACACGCCGGGCGCCGAGGAGGCGGTGCGCCGCCTGGAGGCTCGGAAAGCGGACGCCGCCTTCTTCCTGCGCCCCACTCCCGTTGATCAGGTGCGCGAGGTGGCGGCCGCCGGAGAGACGATGCCCCCGAAGTCCACCTTCTTCTTCCCGAAGCTGCTGTCGGGCATCGTCTTCAACCCCCTGAGCTAAGGTCGGTCCCGTGGTCAAGATCTACACGAAGAAGGGCGACGACGGGTCCACCTCGCTCTGGTACGGAGGGCGGGTCCCCAAGCACGACGCGCGCACCGAGGCATACGGGTCGGTGGACGAGGCGGTCTCTGCCCTGGGCGTCGCCCGCTCCCTCTGCCGGGAGAACCAGTCCGGCCTGGCGTCGGATCTGCTCCAGCTCCAGCAGGACATGTTCGTCGCCGGCGCCGAGCTCGCCACCGCTCCCGACGCGTCCGATCGGCTGGAAGACGGAATCAGCCGGATCACCGACGGCATGGTGGACGCGATGGAGGCCGACATAGACCGTTACATGAACCAGGTGGACCTGCCTCCGCAGTTCGTGATCCCGGGCGGGACCGAGCTGTCGGCCGCCCTGGACGTCGCCCGCACCGCCGTCCGCCGCGCCGAGCGAAGGGTCGTCGCGCTTCGCGACTCACAGGGGCTGGCGAGCGAGGCTGTCCTGCGCTTCCTGAACCGCGCCTCGGACCTGGTCTATGCGATGGCCCGCTACGCCGACGCACCCAACCCGCAGCTCTTCGCGGGGCGGAAAAGTACCTGATGCCGGCCGCCCTCGCCCGTCGCCGCAAGGGCTTCGAAACCGAGTTGGAGATCCGCCAGCACCGCCTGATCGCCGACGAGCCGCAGGACCGCGGCGGCGGGGATTCAGGCCCCAGGCCGACCGAGCTGCTGGCCGCCTCCCTGGCGAGCTGCACCGTGATCACGGTCCTGATGTACGCCGAGCGCAAGGGCTGGGAGCTCGGCCCGCTCGAGGCCGCCGTCGGATACACGACCCCCTCGGTCGATGACACCCCCAGCTTCACCGTCGAGCTGCGCACTCCGGCCGAGCTGACCGACGAGCAGCGCGAGCGGATCCTCGTGATCGCCGCCAAGTGCCCCGTCCACAAGACCCTGGCATCGCGCGACGTCAAGATCGAGGACAGCCTCGAGCCCATCGAGGCCTAGCCCGCGTGGAGCTGGGACTGAAGGATCGGGTCGCGGTCGTCACCGGCGCCAGCCGTGGTATCGGCCTCGCCACCGCGCGCCTGCTCTGCGCCGAGGGCGCCCGGGTCCTTTTGGTCGCGCGGGGCGAGCACGAGGTGGTGGAGGCCGCCGACGAGTGCATGGAGGCCGGGGCGAAGGGCGGCGGCGCCGCTGAGTCCCTCGCGTGCGACGTGACCGAGCCGAACGCCGCGCAGCGAATCTCGGCGGCCGCCCGGGACCGCTTCGCCCCCGCCGACGTCCTGGTCAACAACGCCGGCCAGGCGCAGTGGCGCGACATCGACGACGTGCCGGACGCCGACTGGCAGGCCGCCTGGGACCTGAACGTGATGGCCCCTCTGCGGCTGATGCGCGAGCTCGTCCCCCCGATGAAGGAGCGCGGCTGGGGCCGGGTCGTCAACGTCGCCAGCACGGCGGGCAAGCGCCCATCGGCCTCCATGGCCGAATACTCCGTGGCCAAGAGCGCACAGCTGTCGCTCTCACGTTTGTACGCCGACCGCCACGCCTCTGAGGGCGTGCTCGTCAACGCGGTCTGCCCCGGCCCCGTCAAGTCCGAGATGTGGATGGACCCGGGCGGACTGCTCGACCAGTCCCAGGAGATGGGCGGCCACGACAGCCGGGAGGAGGCGCTCGACGCCGCGGGCGGCAAGCGCCCCATAGGCCGCCTGGCCGAGGTCGAGGAGGTCGCCGGCGTCATCGCTTTCCTCTGCTCCGAGCAGGCGAGCTACGTCGCCGGGGCGGCCTGGAGTGTGGACGGCGGCACCGTCCAGGTGATCATCTGAGCGCCGCGCGGCGTTCGGCTTGAATGGGGGGATGCCCGACCCCCGGCTCACGGAAGCGCTCCTGAGCCCCGACGAGGCAGAGGGGATCGAGGTGCGCGGCGGGCGCACCGAGGCCGCGGTGCTCGTCCCCATGCACGGCTGGCCCGAGGCCCCCGGCTTGGTCTTCACCGAGCGCCGCCACGATCTGCGCCGCCACGCAGGCGAGATCTCGTTCCCCGGCGGCCGCCGGGACGAGGGCGAAGTGCTGTTGGAGACCGCCCTGCGCGAGGCCGAAGAGGAGATCGGGCTGCCGCGCGACCACGTCGAGCTGGCCGGCGCCCTGCCGCCGATCGGCACCTTCGTCACCAGCTACAAGGTCCACCCCTTTGTGGGCCTGATCGAGCCTGGCCTGAGCTTCAGTCCCAACCCCGAGGAGGTCGAGAGCGTGATCGTCGCCTCGCTCGACGACCTGGTCGAGGGGTTCGGGATGCGCCGACTTGTCCGCCGGGGCGTCCCGATCAAGACCGAGACCTTCGACGTCGACGGCGCGCTGATCTGGGGAGCGACGGCACGCATCCTCTGCGACCTCCTGGAGCGGCTGGGCCGCTCGCCGCGCTGAGCCCAGGGCGCCTGGGCACGATGAGTTTCGTGCCTCTGGCCCGTCTATAGGGTGGTCCCATGAGCAAGCTACGGCTACAGCACCCGGCGACGCCGGTGATCCTCGGCGGCGGCGAGCGCCTGCCAAAGAACCTCGGCGACCCCCTCCCACCTTCGAGCAGGTCGCGGTGATGGAGGCACCAGGCGTCACGCACCTGAAGGACCTGGTGCACCCCACCTGATGGAGGCGAGCTCCAGGGAGATCCGGGCCACGGGCCTGTCCCGGACCTTCAAGGGTGGGATCGACGCGGTGCGCGGCATCGACCTGTCCGTCAACGAGGGCGAGGTCTTCGGATTCTTGGGCCCGAACGGCGCGGGCAAGTCGACCACGGTCCGCATGCTCTGCACGCTGCTGCCCCCCACCTCCGGCGAGGCGACCGTCGCCGGCGCCACCATCGTCTCTGAGGCCGCGGACGTCCGCAGGCGGATCGGCGTCGCGCTCCAGGAGATCGGACTGGACCCGGTGCAGACGGGCCGCGAGCTGCTGGAGCTCCAATGCGGGCTGTACGGGATCACCGGCGCCGAGGGGCGGAAGCGCACCGACGAGCTGCTCGAACTGGTGGGGCTGACCGAGGCCGCCGACCGGCGGACCAAGACCTACTCCGGCGGGATGAAGCGGCGGCTGGACCTGGCGAGCGCACTGGTCCACCGACCCAGCGTCCTGTTCCTGGACGAGCCCACCACCGGCCTGGACCCGGCCTCGCGGCTGACTGTCTGGGAGGAGGTGCGCGCGATCAACGCGGGCGGCACGACCGTCTTCCTGACCACCCAGTACCTGGAGGAAGCCGACGAGCTCTGCAACAGACTCGCGATCATCGACGCAGGGACCATCGTCGCGGGGGGCACCCCAGAGAAGCTCAAGGGCGAGATCGGCAACGACGTCGTCTCGGTCGCGCTGGACGGCGCGGACGCCGCCGAGACCGAGCGCGCGATCGGTGCGCTGCCCGGGCTCGAGCGGGTGGTCGCCGAGGGCGAGCGCCTGCACCTCTACGTCGAGGACGGCGCCAGCTCGATCGCCGAGATCGTGCGCAAACTCGATGCGGCGAAGACGCAGGTCGGCGCTATCTCGGTCGCGCGGCCCAGCCTGGACGACGTGTTCCTGGAGGCGACCGGCCGCCGGCTGGAGGGAGCGCGGCCCGAGGAGTCGGCCGAGCAGGAGGAGGCCGCGTGACCGAGGTCCTGCTGCTGGGGCGCCGCGCGGTCCGCGAGGTGATCCGTTACCCCGAGGCGACGATCCCCACCCTGTTCATCCCGTTGTTCTTCCTGGCGGTGAACATCGGCCAGGTCTCGGAGACCTTTCCCGACACCACCCCGTTCCTGAACGGCCAGGGCTACGCGGCGTTTCAGCTCCCGGTCTCGCTGATGTTCGCCGTCGCGACGGCCACCACCGGCCTGGCCCTGGTCACAGAGATCGACAACGGCTACTTCGACAAGCTGCTGGTCGCGCCCATCAAGCGGACCTCGATCATCATCGGCCGCTTGGGCGCCGATCTGGTCCGTGGGATCGCCGCCTCGTTCGTGGTCGTCCTCGCCGGTCTTGCGTTCGGGGTCCACATCGAAGCCGGCATCATCGGCGCAATCGTGCTGATCCTGCTGGCGGCAGCGTTCGGCGTCGCCTACGCGGGCTTCGGGATCCTGGTTGCGCTGAAGACGCGGAACGTCCAGGCGACAAACACAAGCTTCCTGCTCTTCTTCCCCCTCCTCTTCCTGACGCCGAACTTCGTGCCCTTCGACCGGCTCACCCCGGTCATGGAGACCCTGGCGCGGTTGAACCCGGTCAGCTACGTGATCGTCGGCCTGCGCTCGCTGATCATCGACGGCTGGGTCGCCAAGGACCTGCTGATCGCGATCGCCGTTATCGCGGCCATGAGCGTCGTCCTGATCGGCCTCTCGCTGCGCGCGATCAAGACGTACGACCGAAACTAGGCCGCGGCCCGGTCGTCGAGCCAGGCGACCAAGTCGTTCATGACCCGCTCCTGCTCTGGCTCGTTCATGATCTCGTGGAAGAGGCCCTCGTAAGTGATCAGGCGCTTGTCGGCTGAGCCGGCAAGCTCGTGGACCATGTACGAGGCGGCGGGCGGGACCAGCCGGTCAGCGGTGCCGACCATCACCAGCAACGGCAGCGTCAGGCCGGGCAGGCGGGCGGGGAACCCGCCGATCGCCCCGGCCAGCTCTGAGACGGTCCGGGCGGGCAGCTTCTCGTGGTGGTTCAAGGGGTCTGAGACGTAGTCGCGGACGACCTCCGGGTCTCGGCTCACCGAGTCGGCGTCGACGTCGAAGACTCCGGCGTTCGGGGACACCGCCGAGAGCACGCGGCCGGCGAGCAGCTGGAGCCGGCCGGCCGCCTCCAGGTCGGTGGCGGGAGCCGACAGCACCAGGCCCGCGAGCTCGTGCTGGCGCTCCAGCGCGAACTCCAGCGCGAGCGCACCGCCCATGCTGTGGCCCAGCAGGAACGCCCTTTTCTCCGGGGTCTCCGCGCGCGCCATCCCGACCGCCGTGCCGATGTCGGCCACCGCCGTGGCCATGTGGCCGATGTTGGCGCTGCCCCCGTGCGAGCGGCCGTGCCCGCGGTGGTCCAGCGCCCAGACGTCATAGCCCCTCTGGTTCAGCCGAGCCGCGACGTGCGCGTAGCGTCCGGAGTGCTCTGAGACGCCGTGGGCGATGACGACCGCAGCCGTCGGTCTCTGGCCCGAGGACCAGCGCTGCCAGAAGATCTCGCCGCCGTCCTGCCCCGTGAAGGTCCCGCTCGTGTTCTCGAACACGAGCGGGAACCTATGGCCTCAGAGCCCTAGACGTCCTTTTCGATCGGCACCGAGACCATGTTGCCCCACTCGGTCCAGGAGCCGTCGTAGTTCTTGACGTCGGACTCGCCGAGCAGCTCGGAGAGCACGAACCAGGTGTGCGCCGAGCGCTCGCCGATCCGGCAGTAGGCGATGATCGGGGTGTCCCCGTCGATCACTCCCTTGCCCTCGTACAGCTCGCGCAGCTCGTCGGCCGATTTGAACGTTCCGTCCTCGTTCACGGCCTGCGCCCAGGGGACCGAGGCCGCGCCGGGGATATGACCGGAGCGCTGAGCGCCCTCCTGTTCGTATCCGGCCATCGCGATCAGCTCGCCTGAGTACTCCTGGGGGCTGCGGACGTCGACCAACCTCGTGTCGGCGTCGAGGGCCTTCTGCACCTCGTCGCGGAAAGCACGCAGCGACTCGTCGCCCTCGGCCGCCTTGAACTCGACGGCATCGTGGGAGGGGACGTCGGTGGTCGTGTCACGGCCCTCGGAGATCCACTTCTCGCGCGGCCCGTTGATGAGCTTCATCTTGCCGTGGCCGTAATAGCGGAAGTACCAGTACGTATAGGCGGCGAACCAGTTGTTGCGGTCGCCGTAGAGGACGACGGTGTGGTCGTTGGAGATCCCGCGGCTGCCCATCAGCTCGCCGAACTCCTTCGGGCCGAGGAAGTCGCGCTTCACCTGGTCCTGCAGGTCGGCCTTCCAATCAAAGCCGATGGCGCCGGGGATGTGGGCCTCGGCGTACAGCGCCGGGTTCTCATCCACCTCGACGATGCGGACGTCGTCATCGTCCAGATGCTCGGCAACCCAGTCGGTGTCCACGAGCACGTCCTTCGCGTAATCAGCCATCTCGGCCATCCCTTCTCGTATCGCTCGCTGATTTGCCTGATTCCTGATCGGAGATTACCTATTCAGCAGACTCTCGACCGAGTCGGCCGCATGGGCGCTCCACGCCGGGCCCTCGGGCGCGCCCAGCGTGACGGCCGGGATCCGCCAGGCGGTGGCCGCGCGCTCGACGATGCCGACGCCCGCTGTGAGCAGGGCGTCCGGCACGGAGCCCTGCGCCTGGTAGGCGAAACCCCTGACCGGAGTGTCCACCAGCTTCTCCAGCAGCCGCTCGAGGCGCGGGCCGTGGATCGCCTCCAGCAGCTCGTCCTCGCCTGACGCGGAGCCCAGCAGCCACACGACGACGGCGGTGTCGCCCACCAGGTCGAGCACGGTGCCGGGGCTATCGGGGTCCGCGACCGCCGCCTCGTGCCCCGCATCCTCGATTGCGGCGAGCCCCTGCGGGCTGCGGCTGGTTCCCCGCACCTGCCAGCCCCGCGCTTCCAGCTCACCGCCGAGCGCGCGGCCCCAGCAGCCGGACCCGACGATCAGGGCACGCGCCACCTCAGGCGTCGTCCTCCACGCTGCCGTCGTCGGCGAACGGCCCGCGGCCGCGGGCCCGGACAGCCTCGTCCTCTCGCGCCTGGCGCTCGACGTCGACCTCGGTGAGCTCCTCGGCCCCGCGGCGGCGGCGGTACTCGTTCTGGGCGTCCAGCATCTGACGGACGTCGTCCACCTCGTTCTGGGCCTCAAGCTCCGGCGAGCGAGTCGGCTTCCAGTCGAGCAGCTCGGACGCTGGGTAGTCCTTGAACAGACGCGCGGTGACGACCACGAGCACGATCAGGATCGCGACCAACCCGAGCGTGATCAGGGTCAGGGTCATGCCGGCTTGGGCGCGTCGCCTGCGATGTGAGCAGAGTAGCCCCGGCAAGGCCGCAGCGGAGAGGTGGGCTCCGATAGCCTCGCGCGATGCCCTCTCCAGAGCTGGCGAGCGTAGACGGGCAGATCACCCCGACACCCGAGGCGCGGATCCCGCCGGGCGATGACGGGCTGCTCCGCGGCGACGGCGTGTTCGAGGTGATCCGGCTCTACTCGGGGCGCCCCTTCGCATTGCAGGAGCACATCGACCGCCTGGAGCGGTCGGCGGCGGCCATCGAGCTGCCCGTCGAGCGCGCGGCCCTGGAGGCCGAGGTGAGTGCGCTGCTCGACGAGTACGGGGAGCACGAGGGGCAGCTGCGCCTCGTGGTCACACGCGGCGGCAGGCGGCTGGCCTTCACCGAGAATCTTCCGCCCCACGGCGAAATCGTGACGCTGGCGACCATCCGGTACTCACCGACGATCATCTTGACCGGCGTCAAGTCACTCTCCTACGCGGCCAACATGCAGGCGACCCGACTGGCCAAGGCCGAGGGGGCGGACGAGGCCATCCTGGTTCGGCCCGACGGCATCGTGCTCGAGGCCCCCACCTCCACCGTCTTCTGGGCCTCGGCCGAGGGCGACCTGCGTACCCCCTCGATCGGCGCGGGCATCCTCGAGTCCATCACCAGGGCCAGGCTTGCGCGCGAGCTGGACGTCGAGGAGGGCGAGTACCCGATCGAGGACCTGCGCGGCGCCCAGGAAGCATTTTTGGCCTCGACCGTGCGGGAGGTCCAGCCGATCGTCGCGATCGACGGGCGCGAGCTGCCCGAGACCCCCGGTCCCCGCACCCGCGAGGCGCTCGACGCATTCGCGGGAGTGCTGGCGAGCGAGCTCGATCCCGCTTCGGCCTCGTCCTCCACCCCGTCCTGAGCTTGGACCTCGAGCTGACAGACGAGCAGCGGCTGATCTCCGAGTCCGCGCGGGAGTTCGCGGACAAGGAGATCGTCCCGAGGGTCCGCGACAACGACCGTGCCGAGCGCTTCGATCGCGAGCTGGCTTCGAAGATGGGCGAGGTCGGTTACCTGGGCGCCCCGGTCTCCGAGGACTACGGCGGCAGGGGGCTCGACTACGTCGGCTACGCACTGATCGTCGAGCAGGTCGGCCGAGCCGACTCCGCCGCCCGCACCGTGGTCTCCGTTCAGACCTCGCTGGTTTGCGGCTCGATTGAGCAGTGGGGGACCGAGCCACAGAAGCGGGAGTGGCTGCCGCGGCTTTGCTCGGGAGAGGCGCTCGGGTGCTTCGGGCTGACGGAGCCCGACACCGGCTCCGACGCGGCCAACCTTCGCACTCGCGCGAAGAAGTCGGACGGTGGATGGGTCCTGAACGGCAACAAGATGTGGATCTCGCTCGGCAACGTCGCCGAAGTGGCGCTGATCTTCGCCCAGACGGAACCCGACAAGAAGCATAAGGGGCTGGCCTGCTTCCTCGTGCCGACCGCCTCGGACGGCTTCTCGACCCAGGAGATCCACGGCAAGCTCGGTCTGCGCTCATCGGACACCGCCGAGATCTCCCTGGACGCCGTCGAGGTCCCCGACTCCGCGATGCTCGGTGAGATCGGCGACGGCTTCAAGGTCGCCATGAGCGCGCTGGACAAGGGCCGCTACAGCGTCGCCGCGGGCTGCGTCGGCATCTGCGACGGATGCGTCGAGGCGTCGGTGTCCTACTCCAAGGAGCGCAAGCAGTTCGACGTGCCGATCGCGAGCTTCCAGCTCGTGCAGGCGATGATCGCCGACATGATCGTCAAGCGGGACGCCGCACGGATGCTCGTCTTCCGCGCAGGCGCGCTGAAGGACCAGGGCAAGCCGAGCACCATCGAAACCTCGATCGCCAAGCTGTATGCGACGGAGTCCGCCGTCGAGTGCGCCAACACCGCAATCCAGGTGCACGGAGGCTCCGGATACGTCGACGATTACCCGGTCGAACGCTACCTCCGGGACGCGCGCGTGACGACGCTGTACGAAGGGACTTCGCAGATCCAGAAGCTGATCATCGGCCGCGACGCGACCGGGATCAACGCAATGACGCCCGGGCAGTGACAGGGCAGGGGCACCATCTGGATCGCGTCGTAACCCCGTTTCTCCGCAGGCGAAGCCGAGGAGATGGTCGATGGCGGAGCCGCTGATCCTGACCGAGACCCACGGCCGCGTCGGGCTCTGCCGACTGAACCGGCCCGAGGCCCGCAACGCGCTCTCCCCCGGCCTGCGCGAGGAGCTGGCCGAGGCCGTCGAGCGCTTCGACGGCGACGAGGACATCGGCTGCATCCTGATCGCCGGCAACGACGAGGCCTTCGCGGCCGGCGCGGACGTGAGGGCGCTGGCCGAGCGCGACTTGACCGAGGAGCTCAGCCCCAGTGAGACCTTCTGGCGGCGATTGGCGTCGGTGCGCACGCCGATGATCGCCGGGGTCTCGGGCTGGGCGCTGGGCGGGGGCTGCGAGCTGGCGCTGCTCTGCGACATGATCGTCGCCTCCGAGACCGCCGAGTTCGGGCAGCCGGAGATCACCCTCGCGATCATCCCCGGCGGCGGCGGGACCCAGCGCCTCGCTCGGACCGTCGGCAAGGCCCGCGCGATGGAGCTGGTCCTGACGGGCCGGCGGTTCGACGCGAGGGAGGCTTTGGAGATGGGGATGGTCAACCGGGTGACGAAGAAAGGGGCCTGGCTTGACGAAGGGCTCGAGCTCGCGGCGGTCGTGGCCCGCCGGCCGCCCCTGGCGTCCCGCCTTGCGAAGGAGGCGATCCTGACCGCGGAGGAGACCGGCCTGACCGCCGGCGTCGAGGCCGAGCGCCGGCTGTTCGGGGTCGCGATGGCGACCGAGGACCGGGTTGAGGCGATGCAAGCGTTCCTGGAGAAGCGGAAGCCGGACTTCCAGGGCCGCTAGCCCCGAAAGCTCTTCCGCCCCACGAGCGCGCCGAGCGCGCCTGCCCCGGCCGCGAGCACCGCGCGGCGCAACCTCGGCTTCCCGTGCGCCTTCCAGCCGCCGTCCTCCCGGTATGGACCGGTCGTGTGGAGGACGTTCCCGTCCTGCCTCTCCGCAGGCTGGTCCTCGAACGTCCCGCGCAGGAACATCGAGGGTGCCACCCTGCAGTACAGCTTGGGCGCCAGGGCGTACAGCAGTTCAAGCGCGCGACCGGCCCTGCCGTAGTTCACCTCCCGGTTCGGCGACTCGGCGCACTTCTCTATTCCCTCGGCCACGGTGCCGACGTCGTACATCGGCGGGATCGGGCGCAGGCTCCCCCCGGTCACGTTGGCGGCATGCTCGAAGATAGGGGTGTCGACCGCCTGCGGGATTATCGTCACGACGTCGATTCCGGGTTTGCCCTCCAGATCGTGCCGCAGGCATTCCGAGAACGCCCTGACGGCCTGCTTGGAGACGACGTAGGGCGAGACCTCAGGGGTCGTGATCCTGCCCCAGACCGAGGACATGTTGATCAGGACCCCTCCTCCGTCCTGGCGGCGGAACCTGGCAATCGCCGCGCGGGCCCCGTGCACCTGACCGAACAGGTTCGTCTCGACAACCGTCCGGAAGATGTCCGAGGGGATCTCCCAGAACTCGCCGTAGGCCATGGTCCCCGCGTTGTTGACCCACACGTCGATACGCCCGAACCGACGCTCGGCTTCCGCGGCGACCCGCTCCACGTCGTCCTCGCTCCTGACGTCTCCGCGAGAGGCGACCGCCGGCGCGCCCATCCGCTCGCACTCCGATCGCACCTCCTCGAGCGCCTCGCCGCCGCGTGCCATCAGCACCAAGCGGGACCCCCGGCGGGCGAAGCGAAGCGACGCCGCGCGTCCGATCCCGCTGGACGCCCCGGTGACCACCACCACCGCCTGCTCGAGAGGCGGTCTCCCCATCGAGCTCAGAGTCCCTTTTCCTCCGCGGCCTTGTAGGCGATCTGGAGGAAGTCGGACACCGTCAGGGCCGAGAACACGCTCGCAATGAACCTTGTCAGGCGGGGAGCGACCGCGATGCCCAGGGTCATCGCCGCCACCACCCAGAGCCCGAGGCAATAGGGGCACACGATCAACTCGCCGATCGCCCGCCGGAGCCCCGAGCCGCGCGGCGCTTCCTCGAGCTCGGCGGGGCCGCCCTTGTCCTGCAGCTCGGTGAATGGCGCCCGCGCGAAGCTCATGACCTTGTCCTTGGAGATCAGGCGAGACATCTTGTGCGAGCCGACGCCGATCAGAAGAAAGTCGCCAACGTCAACCCGCTCCGGCAACTCGTGGCGCGAGGACCGGCTGATCAGGAACAAGGCGGCCGCAACCAGGGCGTTGAAGAGCGCAGCCAGCAGCCCATATGACGCGAGCGGCGGGCGCTCCTCGGGTGACGCGTAGCCGTCGACGTTCCCATGGCCGTCGGCGGGGGGCGCTGAGGTCCGGGCAGTTGGCATCTCCCAACTGTTTCCCACCGCCGGGGCGCTGAAACCGCGCGGCTGATGTAATCGGCGCATGGCGAACCTGTTCGATCCCGAGTTCGACCAGGACCAGACGCACGAGGGCTTCCGCAACCGGCGCGCGATGCTGGGCAAGCAGGTGGGCTCCGAGCGGCTCGGCGCGAGCCTGTTCGAGCTGCAGCCCGGACAGGCCGCCTTCCCCTTGCACTACCACCTGGGCAACGAAGAGATGCTGATCGTGGTTGCCGGCGCGCCGACGCTGCGGACAACCAAGCGCGAGCGTGAGCTGGCCGAAGGCGAGATTGTCTCGTTCCCGGTGGGTCCCGGGGGCGCGCACCAGGTCGTGAACCGGACCGACGGCCCGGTGCGGATCCTGATGCTGAGCGAGATGATCGCCCCCGACATCGTCGTCAGGCCGGAGTCAGGCAAGATCTCCGCCTTCGGGCGTCCGCCGGGAGGCCACGGCGAGGGCATGCACGGCGTCTACTTCGAGCGCGATTCCGTGCCTTTCTGGGAGGGCGAGGAGCCGCCCCCCTGATCGGCGTCGTCGGGGCCGGCACGATGGGGGCGGGCATCGCCCAGCTCGCGTGCCAGACGGGTCACCGGACCCTGCTGCACGACCCGGAGCCGAGGGCGCTGTTCGGCGGCCTCGACCGCGCCGTCAGCAGCATCGAGAAGGGGGTGAAGCGCGGCCGCTGGAGCGTGGACGAGTCGGTGGCGGCAATCGGCCGGCTCGAGGCGGCACCGGAACTCGAGCGCATGGCGAGGTGCGACCTGGTGATCGAGGCCGCGCCCGAGGAGCTGGAGCTGAAGCGCGGCCTGTTCGCGCGCCTTGGCGCGGTCGCGCCCGAGGCGGTGCTGGCCACCAACACCTCGTCGCTGTCGGTGACCGCGATCGCGAAGGGGGCTCCCCGTCCCGAGCAGGTCGTCGGGATGCACTTCTTCAATCCACCGCCTGCGATGAAGCTCGTGGAGATCGTGGCAGGCGAGGACAGCTCTGCCGCCGCACTGGAGGT
This sequence comes from Solirubrobacterales bacterium, assembly GCA_021323175.1. Lineage (GTDB taxonomy): Bacteria > Actinomycetota > Thermoleophilia > Solirubrobacterales > 70-9 > VGBV01. The sequence continues at coordinate 17,195 of JAJTCK010000023.1, forward strand.
AGCGACCGGCGTGGCTGAGCGCATGGGAAGGACGCCGATCCGCGCCCGCGACTCCGTCGGCTTCGTCGGAAACCGGTGCGCGCGCCCGTTCACCCTCGAATCGCTGCGGATGCTCGAGGAGGGCCTCGCCTCCCACGAGGAGATTGACCGGACCTGCCGGGTCGGCGGGGGCTTCCCGATGGGGCCGTTCGAGCTGATGGACCTGATCGGGATCGACGTCAACTACGCGGTCGCCTGCTCGATCTACGAGCAGTCAGGGGGGGTCGAGCGGTGGAGGCCGAGCCGCGTCCAGGAGCGTCTGGTCGCCGAGGGGCGGCTGGGGCGAAAGTCGGGGCGCGGCTTCTACGAGTACCCGGACGTCGGCGAGCACCGCGAGCCGGACCCCGGTGTCGACGGGGAGCGGCCGGTCCTGGACGAGGACGAGCTGAGCGGGCTCGCCGGGCGCGGAGCGCCCGAGATCCTAGGCCGGATCGCGGCCCAGATCGCAAACGAGGGCTGCTTCGCCCTGGGGGAGAGGGTCGCCTCGCGCGGTGACATAGACGCCGCGATGCGGCTGGGGTTCAACTGGCCGCTCGGACCGCTCGAGTGGGGAGAGCGCCTCGGATGGAGCCGGGCGTTGGCGATCCTGGAACCCTTCGGCGACGAGGAGCACAGTCCAGCGCCTACCCTGCGAGAGCTCGCCGCCGGCTAGCCTCAGGCGCGAGGGGCACCGGGAGGGAACGCGGCAAGAGCGCGGAGTCGCCCAGCCAGGCCGCGGTCAGACCCCAATTCATGGCGCAGGCTCCTGCGCTGCGCGGCGGCCGGCGGTGCGCCGGCCGAGGCGAACCGGCTCCGGCGCAGGGCCGCCAGATATCGGGTCAGAACCGGGCGCGAACGGAAGCGACGCTCGAGTCCGGACAGGGTCGATCCGGGTGGGATCGGAAAGCCCAGCGACGGCAGGGCCCTGGTCAGTTCTCGCGCCTGGGCGTCGGCGGCGGAGCCGGGATCGAGCCTCCTGAAGCGCGCGGCGCGCCGGGCGAGCACCAGCGCGACCACGACCGCCGCCAGGGCGAGGATCCCGAGGACGGCGAGTGCGATGGACCGCAGCGCAGCCCACGCTCCACTGCCTTGCGGCGCAGCGGGAGCATCGCCCACGGACCCGGCGACACTCGGGACGACCAGCCCTCGCCTTGGGATGACCGTGCCCGTTTGCGAGTCCCCGGCCTGGCGCCCGCTGAGCAGCTCGGATAGCTGGGCCCCCGCGGGTGCAGCGGAGGGAGTCGGCTCGAACGGCACCCAGCCGATGCCGTTGAAGTACACCTCGACCCAGGAGTGCGCGTCGCGGTCGCGAACCTGGAATCCCTTCCCGTCTCCCTCTCGCTCGCCGGAGCTGAAGCCGGATGCGACCCGGCTCGGAATCCCAAGCGTTCTCAGCATCAGCGCCATCGCTCCTGAGAATTGTTGGCAGTACCCGACGCGGTCCCCGAACAGGAAGGCGACCAGCGGGACCTCTCGCGCGGGTGGCGTCTCGCTGTAGGAGTAGTTGCTGCGCAGATGCCGCTCGATCGCCGTGACCGCGTCATAGGTCGTCGGCGCGTCCGCCGTCAACCGGCTCGCCAAGGCGTGAACGTCGCGATAGAGGGACTCGCTCAGACGCGCCTCGGCCTTCGGGGAGCGCGGCTCCCCGTAGAGCGGGATCGTCAGCTCGGGAGGCCGCGAGAGCGTCAGACCTGACTCAGGCTCCGGGATGGGCACGTCCAGCGGCAGCTCGAGCTGCGTGTACCGGCGCAGCCTCCCCGGATAGTCCGCCGGAGCCGAACGCAGGCGCTCCGCGCCGGGCTGGGGGACGTAGGAGGTGACGGTGTACTGGTCGCCCTCGTGAAGCGGCTCGCCCACGAGGTTCGTCCCCCCCACGCCCGAGGTCACCCCATCCAAACCATCCACCCGGATGACCGTGCCGGGCGCGACCAGCAGCCCGGTGTCCAGGGCGCCGACCGTGAACTGGACCTCCTCGACCCAGTCCGGGTCGGGCGCCCCGGCCGACGGACCCTCGACCTCCGAGGGCACTTCCAGGGGCCGGTCGATGCTGAGCCGCTCGGTGGCCACCTCCCAGCCCAGGCCGTTGAAGTAGTCCAGCTGGATCGTGCGCCAGTAGTGTGGCTCTTCGCTCTCCGCGCGCAGCAGCGCGGTCCCTTCCCGCGGCCAGTCGATCGGGCCGTAGGTGTGGTTCCAGCGGAAGTTGACGGACGGATCGTCGCCGGGCCAGGTCCACTCGGTCCAGTCCACCCACGGGTCATCGGCATCGAGCGCGGCGGCGGCCCCCACCCCGGCCACGACCGCCGCCACCACCGCGACGGCCGCGGCGACCCTGGAGCCGCGCTTCAGTCGGGGGAGCCACAGCCACGCGGCCAGCACGACCAGGAGCAACGCCCCCCAGAGCAGGGGATGGGCCGGCGGCGAGACGGTCACCGCGACCCCGTAGATCACCAGCAACAGGACCAGCCCGGTCACCCGACGCCGCCCCGTCGGCCAGAACGCAAGCGCCGCGGCCACTCCGAGCCCCACGGGCAGGGCCAGCAGGATCACACGCCGGACCCATGGGTTCTGTCCCTCATACGGGTAGTCAGCTTCGGCGAGACCCGTGAGCCCCTGGCCGATACCGTCGAGCAGGCCGCCCCATCCAGAGGGCGCGAGCCGCTCGAAGCCGATCCCGCCGGCGAGCGCACCGATCAAGACGGTGGCGGCGGCGAGCGCCCATGCCAGGAAGCGGATGGCCGCGCGCGGAAGCTCCACCCGCCCGAGGGCCGCCAGCCCTGCTCCGCCGGCCGCGGCGATCGCGACCATCGCCGCCACCCGGCCCGCCGGCGGGGCCCCCAGTAGGGACGCCCATTGCACCGCGGCGACCGCGGCGACGGCCGAGAACGCCGCAACCCTCAGTGTGGCCGCCGCGCTCACGCGGCGGCCCGTCCCGTGGCGCCGGGGAGTGCCGCGCGGGCGCCCAGGGCGTATCCGAGGCAGCCCGCGACCGCAAGCACCGGCTGGATCCCGGGCAGCTCCACCGGGACGACCAGGTGCGACGCGCGCGATGCCGCCGCGCGGAGCTCGGCTGCGCCATCAGCTTCGGTGCCGGAGCTGACCCACACCGTCAGGCCGCGCCTGCTCCGGCCGGCGGAGACGGGCCCGTCGCCCGGCTGCACGAGAGCCAGCGCTGCGTGCGCCCGGTCCCAGCCGTCGAGCCGCGGAGCCACCGCGAGCGCGCGCGGCTCGCCCGGCAGGTGCAACAGACAACCACCCTCGGGAGCCAGGTGCAGGCAGAGGGACCCCGCGGCCCGGACCGCACGGTCGAGCGCGTCCTCGTCCTCGAAACGGCTCACGTCAAGGACCACGACGTGCGACGACTCGGACCCCGGAACCAGGCGGCGATCGACAAGCTCGCCCGTGCGGGCAGCGGTTGGCCAGTGGATTCGGGAGGCGGGGACACCGTCCACATGCGGGCGCAACCCGTCCCATCTCCGCGGCCGGAACCGCGCCCTCACGGCCTCCACTCTCTCCGCCGTCCCCGATCCTGCCCCTGCCGGCGCGCCAGCGGCCCCCACCGGCTCCTCCCGGACCGGCGCCGTGAACCCTCTCGATCCGCGGCAGGACCAGCACCTCGGCTCCCTCGGGCGACTCCACCCGCCGGCTGTAGAGGCCGAGCGGGTCCGCCACGATCACGGCCGCGGGAGCCAGCCGGCGCCTGCCCCGCCGTTCCAGCGTCACGTCGGCGCGGACGACCGGGGCCGGTCGAGATCCCAGCTGCAAAGGCGCATCCAGGGCCGGGTCTCGCAGCTCGGCGCCCGGCAGTGGCACCCGTCCCCGCAGGATCTGCACCCCCAGCGGATAGGACTCCCCCTCGACCACCGTCGACGGCCCGGGCGCTCGCCTGACCCTGAGCGTCCGGGCGGCGGCGCCGACCCATGCGACGGCCGCCGCGACGAGCAGGAGGAGGGCGACTCCGGGCACGATCAGCGAGGGGCTGTCGAAGGCGAAGCCGGCGAGCAGCAGCGCGGCCCCGAGCGCCGCGATCGAGCGCGCGCGAGGCACGGGCTACAGGGCGCCGACGCGCTCCAGCGCGTCGTCCACGACGGCGTCCCGCTCCTCCTCGGCCGCGCCGGGCGCCATCAGCAACCTGTGCGCGAGGACCGGCCGGGCCAGGGCCTGGACGTCGTCGGGCAGTGCGTGATCGCGTCCGTCGAGCGCCGCGAGCGCCCGGGCGGCGCGGAACAGCATCAGGCCGGCGCGGGGGCTCGCACCCAGATCCGTCCTGGGATCGTCTCGGGTCGCCGCGCAGAGCGCAACCACGTACCCACGAAGCGCCTCGCTGCCGTGGACCGCGCCCACGGCCGTCTGCGCCGCCAGGATGTCCGTCAGCTCGGCCACCGACTCAAGCTCCAGCACGCGGTCGCCTCCGGCGTGGTCCGCGAGCATGCTCGCCTCGTCGTCCGCCTCGGGATAGCCCAGTCCCAGCCGCATCATGAAGCGGTCCAGCTGGGCCTCTGGCAGTGGGTAGGTGCCCTCGTACTCGACGGGGTTCTGGGTCGCGATCACGAGGAACGGCGCCGCAAGCCGGTGGACGTAATTGTCCACCGTCACCTGTCGCTCCTGCATGCACTCCAGGAGGCCCGACTGGGTCTTGGGCGAGGCGCGGTTCACCTCGTCCACCAGGACGATGTTGGCGAAGATCGGGCCCGGGTGGAACTCGAAGCGGGTGTCGCGCTGGTTGAAGACGTTCGTCCCCATCAGGTCGGCCGGAAGCAGGTCGGCGGTGCACTGGAGACGGGCGTATTCGGCGTCGATCGAACGAGCGAGGGCCCGCGCCATCGCGGTCTTGCCGACGCCGGGGTAGTCCTCGATCAGGAGGTGGCCCTCCGCGAGCAGCGCGACCACGACGTTCCGCACGACGTCGTCGCGGACCTTGATCGCACGGCGAACGTTGTCCCGCAGGGCCGCCCCCAGCTGGGCGACTGCCGCCGTATCCACCTCTGGCGCGGTGGCCACCTCAGCGATGATAGGCGGCGCCCGGCTCCGGTTCGGCCGGTGCGGCGTCCGCCGGCGCCCGGGAGTCCCCGCCGGGCACCCTTCCCTCTGCCGCCAGCCAGGAGCCGCCCAGGATCAGCGCCATCCCGCCGATCGTGGCGAGCGTGATCCGCTCGTCGAGCAGCGCGGCCCCGTAGACGACGGCGAACAGCGGGGCGATGTAGGTGACCAGCCACGTTCGCGCCGGCCCCACGCTCGAGATCAGGCTGTAGAGGATGATGAACGCGAATCCGGTTCCGAGCACGCCGAGCGTGAAGACGGCTGCCAGCGGGCCGAGCCCGGGCGCCTCGCCGGGGGCCCCCGCGATGGCCGCCGGGACGAGGGCGATCGTGCTCGTGGCCATCACCCCGGCCGACATCGCAATCGGCGGAACCTCGGCCAGCTTGTGCTTGGCCGTCAACGCACCGATCGCGTAGCCGAGGCCGGCCAGGACGACCAGCAAGCCGCCCAGCAGCTCGGCGCGAGAGCCGCCGAGGTCAAAGCCCAGCAGCAGCGCCACGCCCGCGAAGCCGGCCGCAACGCCCACCAGGCGCAGCCCGTGGGAGCGCTCCTCGTGATCCACCCAGATCGCGAGCAGAGCGGTGAACATCGGCGTCGTCGCGACCAGGATCCCCGCCAGCCCCGAGGAGATCTCCTGCTCCCCGAGCCCGATGAGGACGAACGGCACCGCGACCTGCACCGCTCCGATCACGAACAGCCAGCCCGCTAGGCCTCGCAGCGACCCGAGCGATCCCTGCGCCCATGCCATCGGCACCAGGATCAGCGCGGCGAGCGCGACCCTGATGAACGCGATCGCCTCGGGCGTGAGGTCCCGCAGGCCGATCTTGATGAACATGTAGGAGGCGCCCCAGATCGCCCCCAGGACGAGCAGCATCGTCCAGGAACGTCGGTCCATCGATTCAAGTTAGCCCGCTGCGAGGTGATGCCGGCGCTACTTGCGGAACCAGATGACCTGCTGGATCCCGCTGGGCCTGTTCGCGTACCGCATCTCGATCAGAGGCAGAGGGGTGAAGTCGATCCGCTCGCCGGTCGCATCCGCGCGCCAGGACGACGGGTCCGCTGTTCCCTGCTCCGCGGCCAGCTCGTCGGCAGCGGCCTGCATCGCGACCCAGACAGACGCGCGGCAGGCCGCAAGGTCCCCCTTGCCGCAGTAGGCGATCCTGAACTCGTCCTTCTGCCGCTTCTTGCGAAGCAGGGCGCGCAGGTCGCGATCCATGTACTGGTACCAGCCGGAGTACTGGCCGCCCGGGGGCTGATCGAAAACGCCGAACAGGGCGTCCAGCTCGGGGAGCTGTGGCTGCAGCAGCGGGGCCATCACGTTCTCGGCGATCCTCGGATATGCGACGTCCATGATCGCCGCGCCCGGGTGATCGATTTCGCCGTCAAGCGCTACGTCCAGGCGGCTGCCGCCGGCGGCGCGCCATGCCACCAGCAGGTCGAGCATCTCCTGGGCCTGCGCGGACGGAGCCGGCGTCCCCTGCAGCAGGCGGGCGAGCAGAGGCACCGTGACGATGGCCCGCACGTCCTGGGTGGCGCCGGCATTCATGGCGGCGGTGAGCGATGCGGGCGACCACTTGCCTCCCGCCTCGCGCAGGCGAGCCATGTTGTGGGTGAGGATGTCGTTGCGCGTCGCCGAGCCGTTCCGGCCCCAATCGTCGTCCGCCGCGCCGAATCCCCGAGCCAGCCCGTTGTTCCAGTTGACGATCGTGCCGTCGTCGGCGCCGATGGCCTGCGGATGGCGCTTGGCGGACAGGAATCCGCGCCACTCGTAATTGCCGGTTCCCTTCGTGGGCAGCCCGGGATCCACGGCCGGATGGCGCTTCGGGAGCAGACCACTCGTGAATACCGCGATCTTCCTCGCGTCGATGTAGAACGAGTTGAACGTCTGCGGCGTCTTCGAGGCCGCCTTGATGAAGGTCTTGGCGCTCCGGACCTGGCCGTTCGAGAGCCTGCGATTGAAGAGCAGGTCCAGGACATCCTTGTTCAGGCTCGAGCGCTTCTGCGAGATCGCCACGCGGCGGCCGTTGACCGTCGCGTAGCCGACGACCGGTCCGTGCACGGTGGTCTTGAAGGTCACCGGCTCGCCGTTCAGGGTGCCGGCGTCATAGGTTCCCATCGTGCGACAGCGGCCCCTGAAGCGGTAGCGGGTGTCGCTGCCCCCGCAGAGCGTCTCGGCGTACTGGTCGATCACGTCTGCCCCGGCCGACGTCAGCGTGGTCGCGAAGCCCCTGCCGCGGCCGATCAGCAGATACCCCGGGAAGGGCGCCGAGGTCGCGCCGCGCCAGTTGAGGCCGGGCGCGTGCATGTCGATCTCATAGGTGAGGCCCGGGAAGAAGTAGCTGATCTGAGGACCGCCGACCATGATGGGGTGGCCGGTGGTGGACCGCCGGGCGTCGACCATCAGCACGTTTGAGGCGTTGAACGGCTCGGCGACGTGCCTGGGGACTCGAACCGGTGAGGAGTAGGTCGTCTGGAAGCTGCCGGGGTCCAGGACCACGCTGCCCTTCGCCCTCTTCGGGATCCGGCCGTAGGGAAACCTGCCGTCCACCGAGACGGTGCTGCCCGGGTTCCTGAACTGTCGCAGATCGTCGAAGACCTTCTTGCCCTTGCGAGCGCCGAGGCGCTCCTGAAGCCCGCCGAGAAAGCGCGCGCGGCGAGCTTCGTCGCCTCCTCCGACGCCCAGGAACTGGTTCTTGACCGCGTTTACGGCATAGACGTCGTTGCGCGTCCAGCGCTCGTTGGTGGAGTTGGTCTCGTCCAGGTAGGCGTTGATTCCCTTGATGAAGGTGTCGATGTCCCTCAAGACAGCCCGTCCCTCCTTGCCGGCAGCCTTGAGGGCCTGCGTCTGCTTGGCGACCTGGGCCTCGGCTCGGGCGCTCGGGCGGAAGTTCTCGAGGTTTGCGATCAGTCCGATCGCGCTCACGCCCGGGACATCGATCGCTGCTGCGCGTCCGTTGTACCGGGCCTGCTCGAGCAGGAGGCCACGGTCGCGGGCCGCGATCCACCCGGCGGCCAGGACGCCGCCGCTGTAGGTGTCCGCGTAGACGTGGGGGACGTTGAAGCGGTCGCGCAGGATCGTCACGCCCCGGAACGGGACCTGCTCCTCGGTGGTCGGGCCGTCGGTTCCGATCCCCAGCGCCTCGGACTTGAAGTACCGGGTCAGATCGGCGGAGGTGACGTCGTCGAACAGCGGGGTCAGCGCGTCATACATCTCGGCCTGCTCGCTGGCGCCCGGACCGGGGACGCCGTACTGGCCCGAGGGCAGGATGTTGAGCGCCAGGCCCGCGGGATCGTTCTGCTGCGCCGCAGCGGTCCCCGTCCCGGCGAGGGCCGTCATCGTCAGCGCCACAGTCGCGAACAATCCGATTCGACGCATTTTTCCGTTCTGTCCCAACCGGCTCCGCCCCAAACCTGACCCGCATCCCTCGCATTCGCCGCGGCCGGCCGGCACGGGGGCGTACCGGCCTTGGTCTCAGGGTAGAAGTGGAACTGGAGCCGACCGAAAGGAGGAGCCGTGGCGAAGGATCATGGCCCGTCCGTGAAGGACGACAAGCAGTACGAGGGCCTGCGCAAGAAGGGCATGAGCAAGGAGCGTGCGGCCAAGATCGCCAACACGCCCAACGCCTCCAAGAAGGGCGGCAAGCAGAGCGGAAAGAAGAAGTCCTAGACCGCGCTACGAGGCCTCGACGGCCTCGATGATCGCGCCGGTCTGCTTGCCCCAGTGGGCCTCGGGGTCGGGCCCGGGGGTGTCGCGCAGGTACCACTCGGCGTCCAGCGCTCCCTTGGTCCCGGAGCCAGCCGCGGTGACGGCCTGTCGGTAGGTGTGGTCCACCAGGTCGCCGACCGCGAAGACGCCGGCGAGCTTGGTCTTGGTCGAGGGCTCCTCGACCCGGACGTAGCCGTCCTCGTCGGTGTCCACCTGGTCCGAGACCAGCTCGGAGCGCGGGGTGTGGCCGATGGCGACGAACGCGCCCCCCACCGGCAGCACCTTCTCCTCGCCGCTCTCGGACTGCTCCAGGCGGATCGCGCTGATCTTGCCGTTCTCGCCGACGAACTCGAGGGGCTTGTACGGGGTCAGCACCTCGATGTTGTCCTTGGAGCGTGCCCGGTCCTCCATGATCTTGGAAGCGCGGAAATCGTCGCGGCGGTGGACGATTGTGAGCTTGTCCGCGAACTTGGACACGAAGATCGAATCCTCCATCGCCGAGTCGCCGCCGCCGATCACCGCCACGTCCTTGCCCTTGAAGAAGGCCCCGTCGCAGACGCCGCAGGTCGAGACGCCGGCGCCCTGGAGCTCCATCTCGCCCGGGATGCCGAGGCGCTTGGGCTCGGCGCCCATCGCCAGGATCACGGCGCGTGCGCGGTGGGTCTCCTTGCCGACGACGACCTCGTGGATGTCGCCGTCGGTCAGGCGCAGCTCGGTCGTGTCATCGGTGATGAAGCGCGTGCCGAAGCGCTCCGCCTGCTTGCGGAAGTCGGTCATCATCTCGGGCCCCATGATCCCCTCGGGATAGCCGGGGTAGTTCTCTACGTCGGTCGTGTTCTGGAGCTGCCCGCCCCACTGGAAGCCTTCGATCAGCAGCGGCTGGAGCTCCGCGCGGGCTGCGTAGAGCGCGGCCGTGTAGCCGGCGGGGCCGCCGCCGACGATGATCAGGTTTTCAACTCGGCCTTCGCTCACTGCACTTCCTTTCCAGGCTACAGGCGGATCTCACGGTATCCGGTCGTCCAATACTTCACTTTTTATAGTACCGGAGCGGTCAAGCTCCCGCAGGCGCCGGCTCGGTGCCGTGCTCGCCCGTCCCCTCGGCCGGACGCCCCTCCTGTTCCCATCTCCTGACGGTCTTCCGCAACTGGAAGAAGGCGACGATTCCCGGCGGAATCGGGACCCAGAACGCGATCACGCGGTAGGTCAGGACGGCGACGAAGACCGAGGACTCAGGCAGGCCGAAGATCACGAACGCACCGATCATCCCGGCGTCCACCGCCCCCACACCCCCGGGTGCGAGAGGGAAGAGGTTGGCGACCATGCCGACGAAGAAGCCCATCACGATCACTCCGAAGGGGACCGACACGTCGAATGCCTGGAAGCTCGCCCAGAGGATGCCGATGTTGGCTCCCCAGAATCCGACCGCTCCGGCCACGGCAAGGCCACCCTGGGAGGGGTCGCGCATGAAGGCGATCGCGGTGCGCGTTCCCTGGGCGAAGGTGGCCGGCGCAGTCGCGAGTCGCTTCGCGATGCGCCCGAACCGCCCGGAGGTCAGCTTCTCGATCCGCCGCTCGAAATCCTGGGGGACGAACGCCAGCAGCGCCACGATCACGATCGCCACCCCGGCGATCGCCGCCGGGACGACCGTGACGCCGACCGGGGCCTCGCCGGGCAGCACCCCGGCGCGCAGGAGCACCCCGAAGAGCACCAGCGCCAGCAGATAGACCGAGTAGAGGAGGACCAGGAAGGCGATCATCCGGCAGACCGACTGGCGGCGCTCCATTCCCCCCTTGCGCAGGGCCCAGTACGTGAGCAGGATGCCGCCGGCTCCCCCCGCAGAGAAGAGGCGCGTCGCCGCCAACCCGGCCATCGTGATCTGGTAGCTCTCGGCGACGGTCAGATGGATGACCTTCTCGCCGACCACGCCGCGAAACAGGGCGACGTACGCGCCGAAGGCGACGAGGTTGAAGGCGAGGGCGACGCCGATCCAGAGCGGATCCCCGTCGTCGATCTTCTCCAGCGCCCCCTCCAGGCCGACGACGCGTGGGAACAGCACGTAGATCGCGATCGTCAGCAGGACCACCGCGACGGTCGTCTGCAGCAGCCGCTTGGGCGTCAGGAGTGCGGTCGGCTCGGCCTCGACCTCTTCCATCGTCCCGGCCTCGGCCCCGGCGTCCTCCGGCAGACGGGGTTCGGCGTCGTCGACGTCGCGGGCGACCCGATGCTGCGCGCCCGCCTCCGAAGCGCTCGTTTCGCGCTTCTGCCTCACGCCTCCAATCGTCTCAGACCCTCCGGCTCACTTGCGATCGCCTCGAGGCGCTGCAGGCCGGCGCTGACCGCGTCGGCCAGCGGCCGGGCCAGCTGCTCGCCCCAGCGGACAGCCGCGACCAGCGCGGTCCCGGCGACCAGATCCACGACGTAGTGCTCTCCGAGGTACACGAGGGCGAATCCCAGCGAAAGCGCGTAGGCCCAGCCCAGCGCTCCCTCGACGGCACCGGCCTCGGTCAGCAGGATCGCGCTCATCAGCGAGGCTGCGAAGTGCAGCGAGGGCATCGCAGCCCAGGGGTTGCCCCCGAGGAACGCGTACATCGGCTCCCAGGAGCGCCCCCACTGCTCTTGCCCGACCTCGACCATGATCCGGCGAACCCGGGGATCGACGTGGCCGTTCTCGGCGGCCCACCAGGGAGGCGCGGTGGGGACGGCGGCGTAGAGGACGCAGCCCAGGTCGAACACCCCGCTCATCTGCCGCGCAGAGCGCGGGAAGCGCTCGGGATGCTTCGCGAGGATCCACATCAGCGATGCGTGCGGCTCGAAGAACCAGGCCCAGTGGATCCAGGACAGGGTTCGATCCAGCGGATTGCCGCGCCCCAGGCCTTCGAGCGCCTGCTGGAGCCTGACGCTCGGAAGCTCTCCCCTTCCGATCACCACGTCCGCCTTGGCCGGATAGGTGACCCGCAGCCGCTCGCGCAGGGCGTCGGGGTCGTCGTGCGGCAGGTCCTTGCAGTGGAGGAACGCCCACATCTGCAGGACGTAGAGCGCGGCGTCCCGCGTCCTCGTCCTCGGCCGCAGGATGGCGAGTGCCGGAGGGCCCGACACTACTGCGGCCACCGTGACGGCCGGGGGGACACGCATGCGGTTGCGGACGAGCGGCATCGCCAGCGCCGCGGCCAGCGCTCCCCCGGCCACCGCGCGGACCACCGGCCCCCACCCGGTCCGCGCACTCGAAGCCCGCTTGGGAGGCGATTGGAGCACCGGCGGGCGAGTATATGAGCGGCTAAGGCGGCGGCCGTGCGCGGGGTCCGCGCGGCGCCCCGGTCACGAATAGCCTTGACGCGTGGCCGAAGGAGCCCTGATCGCTCTGCGGGACAGGCGCGTGGCCGTCACGGGCGCGAACGGGTTCATCGGGAGCGCCGTGTGTCGCGCGCTCGCGGCCGCCGGCGCGGACGTGGTCGGAGTCGAGGTCGCCCTGGACCATGAGGCGGAGTTGCGCGCGGCCGGCGTCGAGCCGCGCATCGCCGACGTCGTGGATCGCGAGGCGGTCACGCGGGCTCTGGTGGACGCCGAGCTGGTCGTCCACTGCGCCGCCTACGTCCGCGAGTGGGGCCCGATGGAGGATTTCATGCGCGTCAACGTCCAGGGAACCGCGAACGTGATGGACGCCGCCGAGGCCGCGGGCGCCGAGCGGGTGGTCCAGGTCAGCTCTGTGGTGGTCTACGGCTACGAGGACGAGAGCCGGCAGGAGGAGGACGCCTTCAGGCGGGCCGTCGGCGTCCCGTACATCGACACCAAATCGGCCTCGGACGCTCTCGCGGCGCGGCGCGGCGCGGTCGTGGTCCGCCCCGGCGACGTCTACGGCCCCGCGTCGATTCCCTGGCTGGTCCGGCCGGTCCAGCTGATGGCCTCCCGTCGCTTCGCGGTCCCGAACCACGGTGAGGGCACGATGCTGCCCGTCTACGTGGACGACCTGGTGGAAGGGATCGTCCTGGCCCTGCGGGGCGGGAACCCCGGCCGGTCCTACACGGTCTGGGACGGGCAGGACGTCACGTTCAGCGACTACTACGGGCGGCTTGCCCAGGAGCTCGGCCTGCGAGCGCCGGCCGCGCTTCCGAAGCCCCTGCTGTTCGCGGGTGCGGCCGTGCTCGAGGGTCTCGCGAAGCTTCGCGGGGCGCCGCCCGAGTTCGGCCGCCACGGGGTCACCTTCCTCGATCGCAGGGGCACCGCCTCGAATCGGCGCGCGCGGGAGGAACTGGGCTGGTCGCCGTCGGTGGAGCTGCCTGAGGGAATCCGCCGCAGCGCCGACTGGATCCGCACCGAGGGAATCGTCAGCGGGTGACCCGCTCGAGCGCGATCAGAAAGGACACGTAGGGCCGGCCGGTGCCCTGCTGCAGGCCGACCTCGCAGGTCCGATTGGAGCACAGGTAGGCGGTGTGGGGCTCCGCGTCCCCGGCCGCATCCAGCTCCGCGGCCTGCTCGGCCGTGGCCGAGCGGGTCAGCTCAGGATGCAGCAGCCCGCGGTCGCCCGCCATGCCGCAGCAGGTCGCGCGGATCGGGACCTGCACCCGGTCGGCGATCGCGTCCGCGACGGCTTCCAGCTTGCCCGCCAGGCCCAGGTGCCGGGTAGAGCAGGTGGGATGAACCGCGACGGAGCCGAGCCTCGCTCGGCACACGAGGGCGGGAAGCAGGCGGTCGTGTGCCCATGCGATGGAGTCGAGGACCTCCAGGCGCGCGTGGCGCTCACGGTTCGGCTCGCTCAGCGATGCGACCGTCTCGGCGCCGAGCCCGAGGGCGCAGGAGCTGGCGTCGATCACGACGGGCAGCTCACCCTCTTCGCTCCAGCGCCACAGGGCCTCGATCGTGCGGTCGGCCATCAGCCGGTGTCCCCGCTCGAAGCCCTTGGAGCTCCACGGCACCCCGCAGCAGTGCCCCGCCGCGTCATCTGGGATCCAGACCGGCCGCCCCGCTCGCTCTGAGACCGCGACCAGAGCCTCGGGCAACGAGGGCCCGGGGTCGGCGCCGCGCGGGCGGCCGAAGATCCGGTTCACGCAGGCCGGCATGTAGACGGCCGCCGCCCCAGCGCGCGCGGTCGCCGGGGGCTTCGCCGGCGCTGCGTGCGGCATCGGGGCGGGGAAGTCGGGGATCAGCTCGTCGCTCAGGAGCGCGCGCGCGGCGCGTGCGCCCGCGCGGCCGGGCAGGCCGCCGAGCCCTCCGCCGGCGCGCAATCCGGCACGGGCGGCACGCTCGACTGCGGCCCACCGGCTGGCCAGGGACTCGGCGCGGCGCTCAGCGCGATCGGAGCGCTGACGCGAGCGCAGGCCTTTGACCAGCTTGCCCGTGTCGATGGCCAGGGGACATGCCGGGGCGCAGCTGCCATCCGCAGCGCAGGTCTCCATTCCCTCGTATTCGTACTGGTCCAGCAGCGCCGACTGGACCGCTGACCCCGGTGCCTGGCGCGCCATCTCGCGGCGGACCACGATTCGCTGGCGGGGAGTCAGCGTCAGGTGGCGGCTCGGACATACCGGCTCGCAGAACCCGCACTCGACGCAGTTGGTGACCACCTCCTCGATCGGCGGCGTCGTCTTCAGATTTCGAAGGTGCGCGCCGGGATCGCGGCTCAGCAGGACTCCCGGGGCCAGGACGCCTTCGGGATCGGCCAGCGCCTTCACCCGCCACATCATCTCCGTCGCCTTGGCCCCCCATTCGCGTTCGACGTAGGGCGCCATGTTGATTCCGGTGCCGTGCTCCGCCTTGAGGGACCCGTCGTAGCGATCGATCACGAGCTCGACCAGCCCCCCCATGAACGACTCGTAGCGCTCGACGTCCTCGGGCTTCGAGAAGTTCGGCGTCAGCATGAAGTGCAGGTTCCCGGCGGATGCGTGGCCCGCGACGCCGGTCAGAAAGCCGTGCTCTCCCAGCAGCGCCTGGATGTCGCGGGCGGACTCGGCGATCCGCTCCGGCGGAACGCAGACGTCCTCGATGATCAGCGCCGTCCCGGGCGGGCGCAGCCGCCCGATCAGGCCGTGCAGGCCCTCGCGGACGGTCCACGCCACCTCGATCCTCTCCGGATCCCGCGTGAAGTCCGGCGGGCGAACCGGAGCTCGCCCGGCGAGCAGCGCCCCGGCCCCCGCGACCAGCTCGTCCAACTCTGACTCGGTCTCCGCCCCGAACTCGACCAGCAGGGCCGCGGACTCCGGCGGCAGCTGCATCCAATCGGCAGGCGCCCCGGCGATGTTCTGCGAGGCGACCATCAGCGCAGGCGCGACCATCAGCTCGACCGCGGTGGCGCCCGCGGCGACGAACTCCGGCACGGGCTCGGTGGCCGATTCGATCCCGTCGAAGTGCAGCCAGGAGACCGACGTGAAGGCCGGTTGGGGGACGGTCTCGAATACGGCCTCGGAGACGAACGCGAGGGTGCCCTCGCTGCCCACCAGGAGGCGGCGGAAGATCTCCAGCGGCGTGTCGGCGTCCAGGAACGCGCACAGCCGGTACCCGGTCGTGTTCTTGATGGAGAACTTCCGGCGGATGCGCTCGGCGAGCGCGGCGTCACTGCGGATCTGGTCACGGATCGCCTCCAACCCGGCGGCCAGCTCCGGCTCGGCGGACCGGAACGCCTCCTCGGCGTCCGCGGCCCCCGTGTCGATCGCCGTGCCAGACGGCAGCACGAACGTCAGCTCGCGCACGGTGCTGTAGGAGTCGGCGGCGACACCGCAGCGCATCCCGCCGGAGTTGTTGGCGATGACGCCGCCCACCGTGGCGATGTCGGTGCTCGCCGGGTCCGGCCCCAGCTTGCGGCCGTGGCCCGAGAGCACGCGGTTGGCGTAGCCGAGCAGCGTGCCAGCGCCGACCCGCGCCCGGCGCCCGCCGTCCTCGACGCGCACGCCCTCGAAGTGGCGGCGCACGTCGATCAGGATGCCGTCGCTCTGGGCCTGCCCGCTCAGGCTCGTCCCTCCGCCCCTGAATGTCACGGGAATCCGCGAGCGGCGCCCGAACGCGAGCGTCTTCGCGACGTCATCGGCGTCCCTCGCCCTGACCACGGCCTTCGGCAGCAGCCGGTACGGGCTGGCATCCGAGGCGTAGCTGACAAGGTCGATGGCGCGGCTGAGCACCCGGTCCGCGCCCAGGACCCGCACCAGCTGCGAGCGCAGAGGCTCAGGCGTCCCGCCCGCCAGTTCGTCGGGGGCGCGGTCGGGAGCCGGCGCGCTCTCGGGCGCGAGCGGCCGGACCGGTGGCGCCAGCAGGTCCATCAGCGCCAGGCCCCGGATACCGCCTCGTGCGCCCGTCGCTCAAACATCCCTAGACCAGGTGCATCCCGGGCGCCACCGGGACCTCGATCAGCTCGGGGCGGGTCGAGGCGACGGCTCCGGCCAGGGCCTCGTGCAGCTCGCTGCGTCCGCCCGCTACCCGCGTGGAGGCGACGCCGTAGCCGGCCGCGATCTCCGCGGTGTCCACGGCCGGCAGGTCCAGACCGGGAGCGCCCTTCACCCCCTCGACGTCTGCGAACCACTTCAGGATCGCGTACTCGGAATTCCGCAACACGAGGAAGGTGACCGGCACCTCGTATGCGACCGCCGTCCACAGGCCGCTGATCGCGTACTGGGCCGAGCCCTCGCCGAGCACGCACACGACCGGCCGGTCCGGCTGGGCCAATTGAACCCCGATCGCGGCGGCGAGCCCGAATCCCAGGCCGCCGCCTGCTGCGAAGTAATAGCTGCCCGGGCGGGAGATGCGCAGCTGGTTGCGCAACGCGAGCGTGCTGGAGGGCGACTCCAGAACCACGATCCCGTCTTCCGGGAACTCCTGCGCCAGGGTGTGGTGGACGAGGGTGGGCGTCATCGGATCGGACTCCTCGCCCGGCGCGGGGCCGGGCAGCGGCGCCGGCTCGGCGCGCTCGGCCTCGGCGACCTCGGCGACCAGCGCGCGGAGGGTCAGGCGGACGTCGGCGACGATTGCGTCCCCCATCGGGGCTCGCGCCGCCTCGTCAGGGTCGGAGGTGACTTGCGCCAGCTCTGCTCCGTCGGGCAGGAACGGCCCGGGAATGTACGGGTAGTACGGGAACACCGAGGATCCGAGGACCAGGATCAGGTCCCTCCCCTTCAGCGTCTCGGCCACGGGGCCGATCGCGGGCGGCAGGATGCCCTGGAACAGTGGGTGCCCCTCGGGAAAACCAAGGCGTCCGCCTCCGGGTGCCGGGGATGCGAACACAGGGAGCCGCTGGCGCTCGGCGAGCGCGACCGCGTCGTCCCAGGCGCCCGAGGCGTCGATCTCGGGACCGGCAACCATCACGGGGCTCTCAGCCCGTTCGAGCCTGCGGGCGAGAGCGGCCACCGCCTCGGGGTCTGCTCCGGCCCGCGACTCGACCCGCCGGGCGGCCACCTGCTTCGCCCCGGCGGCGTCCACCTCGCTGTTCCAGTCGTCCATCGGGACCGAGACGAACGCCGGCCCCTTGGGCGGCGCCGAGGCCATGTGGATGCCTTTGGCGAGCGCCAGCGGGACGTCCGCGGCACAGGGGGCCTCGAAGCTCCATTTGACGAAGGGCTGCGGCACCCGGGCCGCGTCGCGGTTGGTCAGATTCGCCTGCAGCGTGATCTGGGGGCGCACCTGCTGGCCGGCGGTCACCAGTAGCGGCGACTTGTTCGCCTGGGCGTTGAAGATCGCCCCCATCGCGTTCCCGACCCCGGGTGCGGTGTGGAGGTTGACGTGGGTTACGTTGCCCGAGGCCTGGGCGAAGCCGTCGGCCATCCCGACCACCGGGGCCTCCTGCAGCCCCAGGACGTATCGGAAGTCTTCGGGAAACTCGGCGAGCATCGGGAGCTCCGTCGAACCCGGGTTTCCGAAGATCGTGGTCATCCCGTGCTCCCGGAAGAGCTCGAAGGAGGCCTCGCGCGCCGTCGGCATCGCGGCGGAGCCTATTACCAGGACTCCGGCGCCACGCTGCCTCAACCATTCGGCTAAAGCCAGGCGGGCGACCATCCGACTCTGGCGAGAGACTCTTCGGATCGTGCGCTACGGCTTTGGCGGACCTGGAAGCGTTTTACGCAATCGTCGCAAGGAGTCCCCGGCGCCGGCCGCGGTCGCACGGCGCCCTCGGCCTACGTCCGAGCGAAAGCTCGGCCTCGCGGTTGTTATCGCGCTGGGGTCCTTGGCCGTAGTGGTCGGTACGGCGCCCGGAGATTCCTCGGCGCGCCCCGCTCATCACACCGACCCGATCGAGTCGTCCAGTCCGCTCGACCTGCGCTCCGCCTTCCTCGGCCAGCGCGCCTGGCGGCTCGAGGTCGGTTTGAGAACGCAGTCAGCGTGGACGAGTATCGACCTGGAGACTTGGCTGCCGGGCGAGCCGCTCCGCCCGCACATCTGCCTGTTGCTTCACCAGGGCCCCGCACATCCCACGCTCTGCGTCGTCTCAGACGCGCGGGGCCGCCCGACGCTCTCCCGGCCGCTGGGCGGGGGTCGCTGGAGGCAGCTCGATGGCGCCCGGATCGAGGGCACGGGCTCGAACGAGCTGATCGCATCCTTCCCCTGGCGGAGAATCGGCCTGCGGCCGGGAGGGCTGCGGTGGCGCCTGAATACGGCCTGGACGGAGGCGCCGTGCGAGCTGAGCCTCGAGGAATGCCAGGATCTGCTGCCGGACAGGGAGGCGGCACGCGCCCGGGTGCGCCGGCCGATGCCGGTGGGCTGCTCGGTACCGGGGACTCCCCTCCGCTTCCACGGCCCGCGCCACAGGCCGCTGGTCGGACTCAGCTTCGACGATGGGCCCAGCGCGCACACCGCCAGGTTCGTGCGAATCCTCCGCCGCTTTCGGATGACGGCGACCTTCTTCCAGGTCGGCGAGCAGGTCCTGCGCTCCGACCGACGCCTGGAGCGGAAGATACTCCGTGGCGGGAGCGAGATCGGCGACCACTCTCTGCGCCACGAGCTCTACCCCAGCTCCGCCTCGATTGCCGCGACCAAGCGCGCCATCGTCCGCGCCAGCGGCTTTCGCCCCTGCCTCTTTCGCCCGCCGGGCGGTGCTTTCGACGGGGGGGTGATCGGCGCCGCGCTCGCCAACGGAATGAAGACGATTCTCTGGGAGGTCGATCCCCGCGACTGGGGGCGGCCAGGAACCGGTGCGATCATCTCACGCGTGCTCGGTCGCGTCCGCCGCGGCTCGGTCATCCTCATGCACGACGGCGGCGGAGACCGCAGCCAGACCCTCGCCGCACTGCCAGCCATCCTGCGCGGCCTGCGGCGCCGTCATCTGCATGGAGTGAAAGTCAGCGCCCTGCTGAGGGGCCACACCCGCTGGCGCTAGCGATCAGCGGCAAGATCACAGACGCCGTGTCCGATGAGACCACCCTTGAGGCGTTCTTGAAGTACTTCTCACCGCCGAAAATGGATGATGGGCGAGCTGGCGCGGTCCCTAGTCCTCGGCGGCCGACGTTGCTTCGCCGGGCGCATCCTCGGAGGCCCCCGACACGGGCGGCGTCAGCAGCGACGCGGCGGCAGCGCCGTCGCGGCGTGTGGAGCGCTTCAGCTCAACCGTCTTCTTCCGTGAGATTGCGCAGCGCGGACAGTGATGCGGCGACACCAGAGGGTTTCGGTCGAAGTAGGTCGCGCCGCAGTCGGGGCAACTCAGATAGGCCATCATCAACCTCCTGCCGGGCTCTTCGCCCGCCCGCGCTCTGGGGCCCGTTCGGACCCCGGTCGATCGCCGCCCCCTCTCCGGGGTCGGTTGCCCTATGTCCCCAGCCGGCGCGCTGTGCAACGGGCGACGCCGCGAACACGGGTATACCCACGATCCAGAGGCCCAACCGGAGGTTCGGCAGCGGGGCTCGGCTGACGCCGCCGCCGCGCCGGCTGCAGCCGACGATCAGCTGCGACAAGGACGTCGGGCGAATTCATCGGCGCCGCCCGGCTCGTCATCCGCGTGGCAAGTTGATGCTGATGCGCTCAGGGCACCGCGCAGGAACTGTTGGGGTGGAGCATGCGCGCGTCACGCCGAGCAGTGGGGGGCTCGCCCCGTCGCGAGGCGATTCGGCGGTCGGTGCACGCCCAGGTCCGCGGGCGAGGCCGGAGGCGATCCGGGCGAGGTAGCTTTCGGGCCTCGGGTGGTAGTCGGTTATGCAGTGCAAGCAGTACCAGAGAATGAGCCGGGGACTCGCGGCCTCCTCGGCCTTTACTCTGGCGGCGGCGATCTGCTCGGCGCTCGGCCAGCAGGGCTCCACCTCCGGGTCGTACTGGCTCCAAGAGAACGCCTGGAGCACCATCACCGGACGTCGTCCCCCCCAGCGAACCATCTCGCCCAGCCAGGAACCCACCTCAGACACGCCAGGCTCTGGACTCGCTAAGCCCGGTGGCGGACAGATCGGGTAGGGGTCGGAACCGACGAAGTCCGCCATCCCCGCGAAGGGGCGCACCTTGTCCGGCCAGGGGCGGGCGACGTACAGCGTCCCGCGCGTCGTACGAGTCTCAACCGCCTTGGTCAGACGCCGCATCGCCGCGGCCTCTGCGGTTCCCTCCTCGACCTCGTCGCCAACGTAGTAGCCCCAGGTCGCCGGGAGGTATTTCGTCCTGTCGACGAAATCGAGCTTCTCCGCTTGGCCGGTGAGCAGGTTGCCGAACTGGGTGCGGTAGTCGGAGAGATTCCAAATCACCTTTACGCCGGCAGCCTCCGCGTCGCGGGCGTAATGCAACGCCTCGTCCAGCGGCATCGCGTGGGTGGCGTAGTTGAGGACGACGCGCAATCCCGCCGCGCGGACGGCCGCCAGGCGATCGGTCGCCTCGGACAGGTACGGACGCTCCTCGCCGTAGCGGAAGGAGTCGTAGATGCCGTACCAGAGCGCGGGTCTCGGCTTAGCGCTTCCCCCTCGCGTCTTGCTCTCGCGCTCGCTCGGAGAGTTGATTAGGAGCAGCGTGACGCCGCCCAGCGCGAACGCCACCAGAAAGAGCATCCAGGGGTGGCGCTGACGCGTCACGCGGTCATCTGGTCCCACGGTGCCCGCCTCAATCATTCGCGCCTAGTCGCGCATCGGCAGGTCGCGCCGAAGCAAGAGCCACCGTCGCCCCACGAGGTCTCATCGTCGCAGAACTCCCCGCTCTGCGGGCCGACAGGCTTATGGTGGCGGTGCAGCTGAAGCCAGAGCGGCCGCAGAGGCTCGACGTCCTCGGCGCTAGCCCGGTCGATCGAGATCTCCTCGTCCTCGGGTGCCACGAGCTCAGTGAATCAAAGTCCAGGGCGACGTTTCCGGGCCTCGGCATGAGGCGACCAGAGGGCCGCTTTCTGCGCTATCGGACAGATACAGCGCCCGCCTTGCCCGCCCCGGACGGACTAGGCGGGGGTCGGCTCCCGAATCCGGCTGCGCTCGTCCAGGCCGCTGAAGTCGACGGGACCGGGCATCAGCTCCTCGGGCCCCGGGATCTCGACCCCGATCATCTTCATGCGGCGGTTGAGCGCCTGGTAGGCGAAGCCGTAGACCTGAGAGGAGTGTTGGCCGTAGGACCAGTACGCGCGGGAGTTCGTCTCCTGCGGGGGCACGAACACTTTTGCCGCCTCGGGCAGCAGCTCGCAGAGGCGGTCGACGATCACCTGCTTCATCTCGGGCCGCGCCTCGCAAACGTCCTTCAGGAAGCGAACGCCGAAGGCGATGTGGCGGTGCTCGTCCTGCTCGACCAGACGAAAGCCCTTGTTGAACCCCGGGTAGATCTTGTGGTCCCCCGTGTACTGGATCAGGATCCGCTGGCCCGGCATGGCGAGGACGCCCTCCGTGACCATGTGGTACGTGACGATCCCCTCGACGAACAGCTTCAGGTCGTCGGGCTGGGCCTTGATGCGGTCGGCGATGTCCCGCAGCGAGTCGTCGAAGAGAAAGTGCCACGGCCGCTGGGTCAGCAGCTCCTCCTCGATCTTCCGCAGCCGGGAGCGCAGGTCATCCGCCTCCAGCGCCATCACCTCGGCCATGAAGCGATCGAAGAAGACCGCATGGCGCATCTCGTCCACCAGCTGGGTCGCGAGGAAGGCCTCGACCTCGCCGCTCGGAGCGGCGAGCAGGAACGGCGCCAGGTCGGCGGTGACCCGCTCCTCGCCGACGTAGAAGCTGCCGAAGCTGTGGAGGGTGTCGACCTGGGCGTCCGACGGCGTGGCGAGCCAGTGCTCACGGTCCACCGAGAAGTCCAGCTCGTGTGCGCGCCAGTTCTGTCGCTCCCACAGCGCATACAGCTGCTCGTAGCTCATCAGACCGCCGGGTTGACGCTTTGACTCTCCGGGATCGCCTGGCTCGGACGACGCGCCGGAGCCGTTCACCGCCGACCCCCAGCTACCGGCCAGCTTGGCCTGCCTGCGCGCCTGGCGCGCCTCACGGTCGAGCTCCGGCCCGTCGACCCCCTCGGCCCTGTCGATCCAGCGGCCCACCAGGGTCGCCGCGAAGACGTCGCCCTCGAGCTCAGTCAGGCCCAGACGGGTCGCGTCGGTCGGATCGAGCTCGCCAGTCAGCAGCTTGAGCCAGTCCGAGCGCCGCATCCGGACAGAGGCGTCGGCGTCGTCCGCAGCACCCCGCACGCAGCTCACGCTGCCGTCGTCGACCGAGATCGTCCAGGCGCCCCCCTGGTCCCCCAGCAGCTCGTAGGCGATCCTGAAGCTGTAGCCCAGCGTCCACTCCGGCTCGATCGCGTAGGCGAGGGACCGGTAGAGGAGGTCGGCGTCCAACGGCAGGCCCATTCTGGCCAGCTCGCGCGGTCCCGCGTCCTGGGACAGGTGGCGGAGAGCCACGGCCTTGCGCGCCTTTCCGCGCAGCCGCAGGCGCCCGCGGAGCATCGCCGTCAGCGGGTTGCGCCCGGCGGCGAGTTCGGCCAGGGTGCGGGCGTCGGTCTGGATGGCGAAGGCGTCGCCATCCAGATCCTCCCCGGGGCTCACCTCGGTGACTTGGGCGTGGCGGCGTCCGTTGCGGGCCACCCGCCACGCCCCGAGCTCGTCCAGTTCGAGCCGGTAGCTCAGGCCGTTCGGCAGCGAAGCCGCGGCGGCGGGCAGCGACTGAAGCATCAGGCGCGCCGCGAGCTCGGGCTCTGACTCCGCCATTCGGCGAAGCGCCGCGTTCATCGTCCCCTCGTCCCCGGCCCGGTCCTTGGTCGCCATCGCTCTCCTCGTCTCCTCGCGGGTCGCTTTCGCAGCGCTCCTGGTCGGCGATTCTGTCAGAAGGGGATGCGATTTGGCCAGCCAGCCAAACCTCCCTGCCGAGCCGTCGGCGCGCCGCGGCTAATAGACTGGCGCCGCCTTGCTTGGCCCTGAATCAGCCCATTCGCCGAACGCCGAGGACCTGAACGCCCTCTACTGGGTGATGATGGTGATCGGCCTGCTGCTGATCGTCGCGATCAACGCGGCGCTGATCGGCCTGGTCGTCCGCTACCGAAGGTCGCGCGGCGCCGCGGCCCCGCGCAGGCTGCGCAGCCGCCGGCCCATTCAGGTCGTGGCGGCGTCGGCGCTCGCGGGCCTGGCGCTGGTCCTCTTCGTCCTTGGCGTGATCTTCACCGAGAACGCACGCGAGGTCGAGGCATCGGGCCCCGATGGCCTGCAAGCCTCGTCGCTGCTGACCGCACAGAGGGACATCAAGCCGCCGGGCGGCGAGGACACCGAGCCGCTGACGATCCAGGCCTCGGGCCAACAGTGGATCTGGCGCTACGAGTACCCGGACGGGACCTTCTCGTACTACGAGCTCGTCGTGCCGGTGGACACAGCGGTCCTGGTCGAGCTGAACTCGACCGACGTGGTGCACCGCTGGTGGGTGCCTGGTCTGGGAGGCAAGTTCGACGTCGTCCCCGACCAGCAGTCCGGGACCTGGTTCAAGGCCGACGAGGAGGGTGTCTACTACGGCGCGTCCTACCAGTTCTCCGGCGCCGCCTACGCCGCGATGCGGACGAGGGTCAGGGTCGTGACACCAACGGAGTACGAGGCCTGGCTCGAGCAGCAGGCGACTGACATCCAGGATGCCCAGGAGCTGGTCCGCCGTCAGCTCGACGAGCGCGTCGACAGCCCCGACAACCCGCCGGACGACGGCGAGAGCGTCGACATCGACAGCTCCGCCCCCGGCGGAGGGGGAGGACCCTCGCAGTGAGCGCCGGTCCCACGATCCATCCCAAGCGGCCAGAGGTGGTGACCGACGGCGTCGCTTCCAGCCGGCCGCGCTGGCTCGAGATCGCCACCAGCGGCGACCACAAGGACGTCGGCCGCATGCTGATCGCCGGCTCGCTGGCCTTCCTCGCGCTGGCGCTGATCGAGTTCCTCCTGATCCGGCTACAGCTCGCGGTCCCCGAGAACACGATGATCGAACCCGTCACGTTCAACCGCCTGCTCTCAGTCATGGGCGTGTCGCTGGTCGTGCTGTTCGCCCTGCCGCTGGTCCTCGGCCTCTACACCTACCTCGTGCCGCTCCAGATCGGCGCGCGCGCGCTCGCCTTCCCGCGGCTCGCGAACCTCTCCACCTGGCTCTACATCGTCGGCGGCGCGATCCTCTACACCAGCTTCGTCTACACGCCGCCCGAGGCGGGGATCAACCCCCTCCCCCCGCTCTCGGACACGGCGTTCATCTCGAACAACGGCGTTGACGTATGGATCACCGCCGTCGGCCTCAGCGTGCTGGGGTTCGTCCTGCTCGCGATCAACCTGCTGGTCACGCTGCGCAGGCTGCGCGCGCCGGGCCTCGCGACCCGCCGCCTCCCGCCCTTCGCGTTCTCGGCGGGAGTCTCGAGCTGGATCCTGCTGATCGCCGGCCCGGCGATGCTGGCGGCCCTGGTCATGCTCGAGATGGACCGCCGTTTCGAGGGCGTCTTCTTCGACCCGGGCGGCGGGGGGGCGCCGACCTACTGGCAGCACCTGAGCTGGATCTTCATGACCGGCTGCTACCTGCTGATGGTGATCCCCGCCGCGGCCGCGATCTCGGAGATCCTGCCCACGTTCGCGCGCAAGCCGCTGATTTCGCGGCGGGCCGTAAACCTGTCCCTGGCGGCGACCGGGGCGATCGGCCTGCTGGCCTGGATGCAGAACATGCTCACCGCCTCGATCCCGATCGGATGGCTGTACTTCGCGATGGCAGCCGCGCTGCTGCTGATCGTGCCGGTCGGGGTGCTGTTCGTCAACTGGCTGGCGACCCTGGCGTCGGGTGCGATCGAGCTGCGCGCCCCGATGCTGTTCGCGCTTGCCGCGATCTCCACGCTCTCGATCGGCCTGGTCGCCGAGCTGTTCCACGCCGTGATCCCGGTCAACTGGCTGCTCGCCGACACCGCGGACGCCACCGCGGCGACGGGCTACGTCGTCGTCGGCGGCCCGGTGCTGGGCGGGATCGCTGCGCTGCACTACTGGTTCCCGAAGCTGACCGGGCGCTTCATGGGCGAGTCGCTCGCCAGGTTCTCGCTGGTGGCGATCCTGATCGGCGCGCACCTGACCCTGCTGCCGATGTTCCTCGCGGGCCTCGACGGCCAGCAGGCCGACGTCTACAAGTACTTCGAGGACGACTTGTACGCCGACGGAGTGGTCGGCACGTTCCAGAGCCTCGACACCTACAACCTGATCAGCAGCATCGGAGCGCTCGTGCTGGTCACCGGAATCGTGATGTCGCTGGTCAACGCCGCCCGCAGCGCCGGCCACGGCAGGCGCGCTGGGCACGACCCGTGGCGCGGCGACACGCTGGAGTGGCTGGCGCTCTCCCCGCCGCCGCCGCACAACTTCGACGTGGTTCCCGACGTGCGCAGCGACGAGCCGATGCGAGACATCCGCGACGCCGTCAAGCGCCGTCATCCTCCCGTTCCAGCCAGCAGGGCCAAGAGCGGCGAGCCGGTAGCCTGACGGCTGATGACTGGCCCCAGTGCCGGCGGCGGCGGGGTGGATCACCTCCGCCGGTTCCGCCGCTTCGCAGATCTCACGGTTCTCGCCACCTTCGCGCTGATCGTCCTGGGCGGGATCGTTCGCGTCAGCGAGTCCGGACTGGGCTGCGGCCCGGGTGGCAGCGGGACCGAGGGCTGGCCCCTCTGCGACGGCGAGGCCGTGCCGTTCTTCCACGACACCGAGATCATGATCGAGTTCTCTCACCGCGTGCTGGCGGCCGTCGTCACGGCGCTGATCGCGTTCCTGGTTTGGACCGCCTACCGCCACCTCCGGGAGATGCGCTGGCCGCTGCGCGCCACCGTCGTGGCGGGCGTGCTGGTGCTGATCCAGGCCGCCCTGGGCGGGCTCACCGTCGAGAAGAGCCTGGCCGAGGAGCTCGTCGCCGCCCATCTGGGACTTGCGATGCTGTTGCTGGGGCTGTTGCTCTGGATCTGCATCCGCTCCCGGGCCGTCCTCGGCGCCGTCGACCCCTCCGTGTCGCGGCAGGCTGAGCCGGCCCCTTCCCCCGCCGCGGGCGGGGAATCTGAGCGTGCTCCCGCAGGCCTTGTCAGGGGCCTGAAGCCGTTCGTGGCCGTGGCCGCGACGCTCCTGCTGTGCGCCATCGTCGCGGGCGGCTACGTCGCCGGGACGGAGAAGGAGGGCGTGAACGGACAGGGAGTCAACGTCGCCGGAGCCCATATGGCCTGCGGCGAGCAGTTCCCAGGCTGCCTCGACGACGGCGCCTTCCCCTACGGCGTCAGCCGCCTGACCGACATCCACCTGACCCACCGCGCCTTCGTCTATGCCGCGTCCCTCGCGATCACCTTGATGCTCGGCGTCGCGCTCCTGCGAGGCTCGCGTTCCCGGTTGCTCTTGCTCGCCGGGGCGCTGCTTCTGGCACAGGTGCTGCTGGGCGCCTCCAACGTCTGGCTCGAGGAGCATGCGGTGTTGATCGTCTCCCACCTGGTCGTGGCGACTCTGCTGTGGAGCACCGTGCTGCTGATCGCCTACACGCTCGCCTGGTCGCCGGCCGGCGCGACGGCGCCGGCGCGCGCCAGGCCCGCGAGCCCTTCGACCGCGGCGGCGGAGGCATAGCGATGGAGGCGAAGACCGGCACGATCAGCGGGATCGCCTCCGCGCGGCGCGGCGCGGCCTCGCGCGGGTCGCTCGCGGTGGTGCGCGACTACCTCGCGCTGACCAAGCCGCGCGTCGTGTCACTGCTCCTGTGGACGACGGTCGCGTCGATGTTCGTCGCCGATCCCTCGGGACCGGCCCTCTCGACGATCCTGTGGACGGTGCTCGGCGGCTACCTGGCCGCCGGCGGAGCGGGCGCCATCAACCACTACCTGGAGCGCGAGGCCGACGCCCGCATGGCGCGCACGAGCGGCCGTCCCCTGGCCAGCGGCAGGATCGAGCCCTGGCGCGGGCTGGCGTTCGGGATCGCGCTGGGCGCGATCGCGACGGCGCAGCTCGGGCTGACGGTGAACACCCTCGCCGCCGTGCTCGCCGCGACGGGCCTGCTCGGGTACATCTTCCTCTACACGCTTTGGCTGAAGCCACGGACCCCGCTCAACATCGTGCTGGGCGGCGCCGCCGGCGCCGTGCCGCCGCTGGTCGGTTGGGCTGCCGCGACGGGGGAGCTCTCGGCACAGGCGCTGTGGCTGTTCGCGATCGTGTTCTTCTGGACGCCGCCGCACTTCTGGGCGCTGTCGCTGCTTGTCGCGGACGACTACGCGCGAACCGGTGTGCCCATGCTGCCGGTCGTCCGCGGCGAGGGCGAGACCCGGCGCCAGATCCTCTCCTACTCGGTCCTGCTGGTCGCCATCACCTTGGGCCCGGTCCTGACTGGGCTCTTCGGCGCTGCCTACCTCGCGGCCGCGCTCGTGCTGGGGGTCGGGTTCATCCTCCTCGCCCACCGGCTCTCGGCCCAAGCCTCGCGCGAGGCCGCACGCCGCCTGTACCTCAGCTCCCTGGCCTATCTGGCGCTGCTGTTCGTGGCGATGGCCGTGGACCGCGTCACCGGCTAGCGCGGCCCCTGAGGCACGCCCAGAACCGGGTCGGCTAGGCTTCCCGCCGTGGATCGCGAGCGCGCCAGGGCCAACATCGGCAGCGGGCTGCTGTACGCGACCCTCGCGCTGTTCGTGTTCGGGTTCGCCTTCTACGTCACGATCCTGTACCTCGGATGACCCAGCCGCCCAGGGCAACCGAGCAGATCTATCTGAGCTCGCCTTCCGCGATGCCTGCCCTGCTTGCGGTCGGCCTCGCCGGAGTGATCATCGGGCTTTTCTCGTGGTGGCCGTACTCAGCGATCGGCGGGGCCTTGGCCCTGATCGCACTCGCCGGCTGGCTGCGCGCAAACCGCCGCGAGATCGCGGCGATGCCGAACACCCAGCGCACCGAGACAGGGCCCATTCCGCTCTCGGGCCGCGAATAGGCGGCGGGCCCAGCCCGCCCTGGCCCCTCCTCCGCTAGGGCGGGGACATCGAGCTCGTCGCGCCCTCGCTCGTCCAGCAGCGGACGATGTCGCGCATCGAGAGCACGCCCACCAGCTCGCCCCGGTCGACGACGACGAGGTGGCGGATGCCGAGCTTCACCATCTCCTCGGCGGCGCGCTCGAGGCTCCAGTCGGGCGGCGCCGAGATCACGCTCTCGCTCATGTGCGCCTCGACCAGCTCCTCGTCGGGATCGTCGCCCCTGCCGATCGAGTTGAGCACGTCCCGCTCGGTGATGATCCGAGGGGCCGGCGAATGCTCGTCGAAGACCAGGGCCGCACCCGTCCCCTTCTCGGTCATCTTTGCCGCGGCGTCGCGAACGGTGTGGCCGGGACCGAGCGCCAGGATGATGCTCGACATGCCCTCGCGAACCTGCATCAGCCCTCCTCGCTCGTAGGCGGCGCGGCCGCCGCTAGTGCCGTTCGGCTCAAGCTTATCCGACGCCTCTGCTGGCCTCCAGCTGCCCAGGGGCAGGCGCTGGCCCGGGTGGGCCGACATATAGGATCCCGGTCCCGATGCGGGCTCTCGGAAGGAAGAAGGCGGGACTGGTTCTGGGCGCGGCGGCGTGCGTCGCCGCCCTGGGCGTACTTACGGGCTGCGACCTCCAGGAGGACGCCGACCTTGAGCGCGGCGAGCAGCTCTTCACCCAGAAGTGCGGAAGCTGCCACGTCCTCACCGCGGCGGGCACGAACGCCAACATCGGTCCCAACCTCGACTATGCCTTCCAGGAAGCGCGCGCCGCCGGCATGGACCAGGACACGGTCGAGGGCGTGGTGCAGCAGCAGATCGATAACCCGCGCCCCGCGGCACCCGAGGACACCGACGTCTACATGCCGCCCGACCTGGTCGAGGGCGAGGACGCCGAGGCCGTCGCCGCTTACGTGGCGAGCGTCGCGGGCGTTCCGGGCATCGAGGCGCCCCGGTTCGTCGCCGCGGAGTTCTTCGCGACGAACTGCGGCGGCTGCCACGCACTGGAGGCCGCCGGCACCACCGGCGCAATCGGCCCCAGCCTGGACGAAGTCCTCCCCGGTCAGAGCGCCGCTCAGATCTCCCGGTCGATCGTGGACCCGGAGGCCCAGATCAGCCCGGGCTTCCCTCAAGGAGTCATGCCGAACAACTACGAGCAGGTCCTGACGCCTCCGCAGCTCCGCCAGCTCGTTCAATACCTGCAGCAGTCCGCGGGCGGCGGTGGAGGTGGCGGTGCGGGAGCAGCCGGGGGCGGCGACGGTTAGTAGCTGGGCGTCGTGGACCGCGCCCTGGCGCGCTCGAGCAACTCCGAGAGCTCCGCGTCGCTGATCCGCCGCAGGTCCGGGTCGTCCGCCTTGGCCGCGCAGCTCTCGCACCGAAGCTCTCCGTCGACCACGTAGAGGATCTCGGCCGCGACCAGCCAGCCGCCGCAGCGCGCGCACGACGCCCGCAGAATCAGAGCGCCATCGTCGCGCCTTACGCGCGCAAAACGCTCGCTCTCGCGGGAGAAGATCAGCCACAAGAGCGAGCCGGGTCCGCCCAGAAGCAGGACGCCCGGGATGACCACCTGTTCAAGCGCGTCCGCCATTCCGTCTCCTGGCCCCCGATGGTACGCCTCTTCCGAGCTTGGCTTACCGGTTCACGGCAGAACTGGAGAAGCCCTAGAACAATCTGATCAGCAGGTTCAGCAAGATGGTGAGCGCGATCGAGAGGACGATCGACCAGAGCAGGCAGCCAGGCATGAAGCGCAGCTGCGTTCGTTGCCCGGATCGCTTCCAGATTGCGAACATCACCTACCGCCTGCTCTCGCTTTCGTCTTTCCCGAGCCGAGATACCCGGCCGAGGCCCGAACGGTTGGCAAGGATTGATTGCTTCGCGCCTGGCGAAGCGGTGCTGTCCCGCTTCCTTTGCCGAGTCTCAATACCCATCGAGAGTCCGCCCAAACACACGTTCGGCCGGCGAAGCACAAAGCCTCACACCGAGCTAGCGGGGCTCGGAGCCCTCGCGCCTCCACGTCCGCAGGAGGCCCCACGCGCGCCAGGCGCCGTAGGCGAGCAGGACCAGGCCCACGAGCGCGCCCGCGAGGCCGCTCACGAAGACGGCGACGGCGACCACCAGCGCGCCGGCGACAACGAACATCATCAGCACGCGAAAGGCGTCCGCCTCGCTGCGGAAGGGATTGCGCGGGGGCGGTGAGGCGGAGGGCGTGGCTGAGGGCGGCTAGAGGATGTAGACGGTCGTGAATACGATGATCCAGATTGTCTCACGCCACACGGAACCGCCTCTCAGACACGAATCGCGAAGGCATCCGGTTCCACCCATGGGCGCCATGCGGGGATTCTTTTCACCGGCGATTGGGCACCGACGCAGACGAACTCGAAGTCGGGATGGACAATCAGCATCACCGCGTCGAAGTCGCCGCGATTGAACACCTGGTAGGCCGACCGCAACGTTTCCACGTTCTCTTCCGGACATCGCCTACTCGGAGAGGCCGGCGGCTTCGAGGGCCTCCGCCATCTCGTTGAACTCATCCACACGCGAGACCTTGCCCTCGCGCAACGTATAGACCTCGTAGAGGCGGGTATCGACCTGGACCCCGCTGGCCCGGCCTCGCCCCTGGTGGTGCGCGACCAGGACGACTTGATCCCCAGCGTCGATGATTTCCTCGATCGTCACCTTGAGCTCGTCGAAGGCGCTCGCCCACCGCTCGAAGTCGGCTCGCATCGCATCCAGGCCGGACGACGCTGCCTCGTCCACTGGATTCATCACGACATGGGGATCAAAGAGCTCCTCCGCTTTGGCGCGGTCGCCGACGCCGTAGTACTCGTAGGCGATCGCCTTGCGTACGACCTCGACGTTCTGCTCCGACATCGCCACGCAGTATCTCGTGTCGGTGGGGAGGGTACGGATCGAGAACCGCCCGCTCGCAGGACCGCCGATTGACTCTCCGCGAGAAAAAGCGGGGTTTTCTAGCGAGACCACGAGTTCCGCCCGCCCCCCCTTGGCAGAGAAGCTGAGTGCCAGCCTTCGAATCCCGGTACATCGCACCGATCAGCCTGGCCCGCTTCGAGGAGAACGCCCTGAAAGACAAACACTTCGCTGGTCAGGCTCGATGACTCACGCCCATTTCGGCACCGAGCAAAACGGCGGCGGCGATCAGGATCGCCGCGGGCTAACGGCGGTGAAGAAGAAGGGCGAACCTGAGATCCCGCTCGTCGCCGGAAACGACCGAACTCCTTCATCCACTTCGCGGAC
Source organism: Solirubrobacterales bacterium (assembly GCA_021323175.1). Taxonomy (GTDB): domain Bacteria; phylum Actinomycetota; class Thermoleophilia; order Solirubrobacterales; family 70-9; genus VGBV01. The sequence goes on from JAJTCK010000023.1 coordinate 48,492, forward strand.
T
>JAJTCK010000083.1 GCA_021323175.1 Solirubrobacterales bacterium
CTTGTTGTGCCTTGTTCGGCCGCGCAGCCGCGAGGCGTCGGTTCGGCTCGGGCCTTCGACCAGGACGTCCATCGTCCGGCCCACGAAGCGCTGCGATCGCTCGCGCGCCCGGCGCTGGATCACCTCGACCAGGCGCTCCATGCGCTCCCGCTTGACCGGATGCGGGAGCATCCCCTCCATCTCGGCGGCCTCGGTTCCCCGGCGGGGGGAGAAGATGAAGGTGAAGGCCCCGTCGTAGCCGACCTCCTCGGCGACCTCCAGCGTCTGCTCGAAGTCCTCATCGGTCTCACCGGGGAAACCCACGATGATGTCCGTGGTCAGCGCGCAGTCGGGGACGTGTTCGCGGATCATGGCCACCCGGTCCATGTAGCGAGCGCGGTCATAGGTGCGTCGCATGCGCTTGAGGACCGCGCTCGAGCCGGACTGGAGCGGCAGGTGGATGTGCTCGCACAGGGAAGGAAGCTCCGCGTGGGCCCGGATCACGTCCTCCTTCATGTCCTTCGGGTGCGGGCTCGTGTAGCGGAGGCGCTCGATCCCGGCGACGGCATCCACCCGCGCAAGCAGCTCAGCGAACGTGATTCGGCTCTGCGCAGGCAGATCCCGCCCGTAGCTGTTCACGTTCTGTCCCAGCAGCGTCACCTCACGGACGCCGTCGGCCGCCAGGCGCTCGGCCTCCGCGACCACCTCCCCGGGGTCCCGGCCCTGCTCTCGCCCGCGCGTCGAAGGGACGATGCAGTACGAGCACACGCAGTTGCAGCCCTGCGAGATCTGAATCCAGCCCTGGAACTCCCGCGCGCGCTTCATCGGCAGGTGCCCGGCGAAGTCCTCGAACTCGAAGTAGCCCTGCGCGGTGATCGAGTCCGAGGTGAGGAACTCCGCCAGGCGGTGGATCTGGCCGGGGCCGAAGGCGACGTCGACGAACGGGAAGCGCCGGAACACCTCGTCCTTCACGGACTGGGCCCAGCATCCGCCCACTCCGACCACGCGCGCCGGATCCTCGGACTTGAGCCGCTTCGCCTCTCCGAGATGCGCGACGAAGCGGCTGTCCGCCGACTCTCGGATCGAGCAGGTGTTGAACAGGATCAGATCCGCCTCGTCGCGGCTGCCCGCCTCCCCGTAGCCCAGCGAGTCGAGCATCCCCTTCATCCGCTCCGAGTCGTGCTCGTTCATCTGGCACCCGAAGGTGGTGACGTGGTAGCGCTTGCCAGGCATCCCGGCCAGGCTACCGCCCGGCCTTCACGATCTGTGGATAGGCACAGCTCGTCCCACCCTCATGGCCCCGGTGGCCACGGCACCGTTCCTTTCGGCGCCGCGCCTACTCGATGGTGAGGGTGCCCTCCATGCCGCCCTCACGGTGGCCGGGGACGCCGCAGAAGTAGATGTACTCGCCGGGCACCATGTCCAGGGAGAGCTCGGTGACCGCCTGGGCGATCGTCTCACTTTGGCCGAGCAGCTCGGCCTCCTCGTCCTCGACGGCCACGTTGTGGGGGGTCTGTGACGGGTTGTCGTAGACGATCGTGAGCCGCCCCGGGTCGGTCTGGATGGCGTTGGGCTCGAACTCCAGCGACCCGTCCTCGGGCGAGGTCAGGTCGGCCTGGGCCTTCGGCCCAGCGCTGGGAGTCTGCTCGCCGATTGGGGGCGGCTCGCCCTCCTGGGTCCCCTCCTCGGGGTCGGACTCCGCTTCGCCCTGCGACACGCCCTCCTCGGCCTCTGCTTGAGCCTCCGCGAGCTCCTCGTTGCGGTGCTCCTGCTCCTCGCGGGCGTTGGCGACGGCGTAGGCGGCCGTCACGGCGACGAGCAGCCCGAACGCGGCCAGGACGCCCGCCATCGCGCGGCTGTTGGCGGGAAAGCCGCCCTTCCCGCGGATGCCCACGTAGGAGATGACGAGCGCGGCGAGCACCAGCGCGCCGCCCAGGAAGTAGAAGAGCGTTCCGTCCATCGGGGCAGGATCCTACCCACCGCACCGGCTCAGGCGGCCCGGGAACCCCTCTCCATCGCCCTGACCGCGTCGTAGGCGATTTCGAGCGGATACCCCCGCCGCGCGAGCAGGGACAGGGCCCTCGCCCGGCCCCGCTCGTCGGCGACCTGCGCTCCGGCCGCCCGGAGGACCGAGACCGCGCGTGCGATCACCCCCGCGGCGTCCTCGGCGGCGAGCGCCGCCGACACGTGGGCCTCTGCGACCCCCCTGGCCCGCAGCGCCTCGGCGATGCGGTCCGGCCCCCAGGAGCGCAGCTCCCGCTTGTCCTCGGCGTATCGGCGCGCGAATCGCACGTCGTCGACGGCCTCGGCCTCGACCAGCCGCGCGACGACCTCCGCGACGTCCTCCTCGCCCACCCCCCGGTCGCGCAGCCACTGGGCCAGCTCCGCTTCGGTGCGCTCCTTGCGCCCGAGGGCCGACAGCGCCAGGGCGAAGGCGTCCTCTGTCGAGCGCTCAGGCAGCCTTCTTCTGCGGCTTCTTGGCCTGCCTGGCGACCTTCTCGCCGGCCTCGTCGTTCTCGCCCGCCTTGCCGTCGGCCTCCGGGACGGCCTCGGACGAGCCGCCCCCGGCGTCCGGCACGGCCGCGGGCTTCGGCGCGGCCCCCGGCTCCGACGGACCGATGCCCGCCTTGCCGTAGACCTGCCGCTCGAGCTCGTCTCGCAGCTCCGGGTTGTTGCGGAGGAACTCCTTCGTGTTGTTGCGCCCCTGGCCGAGGCGGGTCTCGCCGTAGGAGAAGAACGAACCCGACTTCTGGATCAGATCGTGCTCCAGGGCCAGGTCCAGCACCCCGCCCTCCTTGGAGATCCCCTCGCCGTACTCGATGTCGAACTCGGCCTGGCGGAAGGGCGAGGCGACCTTGTTCTTGACGACCTTGACGCGGACGCGGTTGCCGACGGCCTCGGTTCCCTCCTTCAGGGTCTCGATGCGGCGGATGTCGAGACGCTGCGAGGAATAGAACTTGAGCGCGCGGCCACCCGGCTGGGTCTCCGGGGAACCGAACATGACGCCGATCTTCTCGCGAATCTGGTTGGTGAAGACACAGAGGGTGTTGGCGCGGTTGAGGTTCCCCGCGAGCTTGCGCAGCGCCTGGCTCATCAGGCGGGCCTGGAGGCCGACCGTCTGCTCGCCCATCTGGCCCTCGAGCTCGACCCGCGGGGTCAGCGCCGCGACCGAGTCGACCGCGACGACGTCGACGGCTCCCGAGCGCACGAGCACGTCCACGATCTCGAGCGCCTGCTCGCCGTAGTCGGGCTGGGAGACCAGCAGCTCCTCGGTGTTGACCCCGATCTTGCGCGCGTAGACGGGGTCGAGCGCGTGCTCGGTGTCGACGAACGCGCAGACGCCCCCGCGCGCCTGGGCCTCGGCGATGATGTGGTAGACGAGGGTCGTCTTGCCCGAGGCCTCCGGGCCGAAGATCTCGACGATGCGGCCGCGCGGGACTCCGCCGACCCCGAGCGCGATGTCTAGGGGCAGCGATCCGGTCGAGATCGCCTCGACGTTGAGGGCGCTGTCCCCGTCGAGGCGCATCAGCGCGCCGGCGCCGAACTCCTTTTCGATCTGGCTGACCGCGGCCTGGAGCGCCTGGTCGCGCGCCTTCGCGTCCTTCTCTCCGGCCTCCCTGAGGTCCGGCTTGGTCACGTTGGGCTTCGCATCTGCCATCTCTGGATCACCTCTCATCTCGTTTCGGCCGTCGGAAGCTCCAACTCAGCCATCGGTTCGTAGCGCGCACCGCTGGGGCGCATGTGGGACCTGAAGACCACCAGACGGGTCGGACAGAAGCGAACAGGTGTTCCGCCCAGGGGGCCCGGCCACCGCTCCACCACGGCCGGCCTCCCCCTGCGCCGGCTTCTGCGCCCGCCCGCGGCCTCACCGCGCTCGCGCCGCTCCGGCTTCACCCGCGCCACCGTGAGGTGGGGCCAGAACGCGCGCTTCTCCGGCTCGTGGAAGCGGGCCCGCTCCAGGCGGTCCGAGACCGTGCCCTGCAGCTCGCTCACGGCGGGCGCCCGCGCCTCCAGCGTGAACAGGCCGGGGCGCCTGCCCCGCGGCCGCCCGACGGGGTCAGGGAGCAGCTCGACCAGGGGCGCCGCGGGCGGCAGCCTCGGATCGCCCAGCGCGGCCTCGGCGATCCGGCCGAAGTCCTTCTCGGCCTGCCAGCCGAGGAACACCAGCGTGAGGTGGAGGTTCTCGGGAGGGACCGGCCGCAGCCGCGGGTCGGTCAGCTCGCGCGCCTGCCACGCCGCCACCGCCTCACGGGCCGGGTCCGGCAGGTCCAGCGCCACGAACAGGCGGCCGCGGGGACTGCCGAGTCGCTGCTTCGCCATGCACTGGAAGCTAAGCGCCGGAGACGCCGGACTCGCCCCACCATGTTCACGATGGGTTCGTCCCGGGTAGCAGCGAACCGTGGCGCGGGGCAGCGAGAGCGAGGGACGCAGAACCGGCGAGGAGCGTCGGCGCGACCAGGCGGGCCGTGGCAACGAAAGCGAATCCGAGGCCGCCCGGCGCGACGAGACGGTCGAGCCTGTCCCGGCGGACGAAGGCCGGCCGACCGGCGTCCCCCGCGAGAGCGGGTGGTGGCCGACGCTGAAGCGCACGGTCACCGAGTTCCGCGACGACGGCATGACCGACTGGGCGGCGGCGCTCACCTACTACGGCCTCTTGTCGCTGTTCCCGGCTCTGATCGCGCTGGTCTCGCTCCTCGGCATCTTCGGGGACCCGCAGAAGACGACCAGCTCGCTCACGGACATCGTCACCGAGATCGGGCCGGAGACGGCCGCCGAGACCTTCCAGGGGCCAATCGAGTCGATCACTTCCAACCGCGGGACGGCGGGCATCCTGTTCTTCGTCGGCCTGGGCGTCGCCCTGTGGTCCGCTTCGGGGTACGTCGGCGCCTTCAGCCGCGCCCAGAACGTCATCTACGAGACCCCCGAGGGACGGCCGTTCTGGAAGCTGCGGCCGCTCCAGGTGCTGGTCACGCTGGTCCTTGTGATCCTGCTGGCCGCAGTCGCACTGGCGCTGGTCATGACGGGCCCGATCGTGGACGCGGTCGCCGGTCCCATCGGGCTGGACGACACCGCGGTCCAGGTCTGGGAGATCGCCAAGTGGCCGGCGCTCGCCGTCGCCACCCTGCTGATCTTCGCGATCCTCTACTACACGACGCCCAACGTGAAGCTGCGCGGCTTCCGCTTCATCAGCGCGGGCAGCCTGTTCGCGATCGTCGTCTGGCTGATCGCCTCGGCCGCGTTCGCGTTCTACGTCTCGAACTTCGGCTCCTACGACAAGACCTACGGCACGCTCGGCGGCCTGGTGGCGCTGCTCGTTTGGATGTGGATCTCGAACCTGGCGCTGCTGCTGGGGGCCGAGTTGAACGCCGAGCGTGAGCGCGACGTGCAGATCGAGAAGGGCGTGCCTGGCGCCGAGAAGCAGATTCAGCTCGAGCGCCGCGACCAGCCGGACCGCCCGACCACCGCCTAGGGCCGCGCGGCCGTGCGCGAGCTGCCCGCGGTGGAGGGCGTCGAGCACCGCTTCGTCGACGTGGGCGGGGTCCGGATGCACGTCGCGCGGGCCGGGTCCGGGCCGCCCGTCCTGCTGCTCCACGGCTGGCCCCAGCACTGGTGGATGTGGCGGCGTCTGATCGGGCCGCTGGCCGAGGGCCACCGGGTGCTCGCACCCGACCTGCGCGGGTTTGGCTGGACCGACGCCCCACCGGGCGGCTATGACCCCGAGGTCTTCGCGACTGACCTGGTGGGGCTGCTGAGGGCCCTCGAGATCGACGAGCCCGTCCACGTGATCGGACACGACTGGGGAGGATGGACCGCCTTCGTTCTGGCCCTGCGCCACCCCGGCGTCGTCAGGCGCCTGCTCGCGCTCTCTATCGTCCACCCGTTCGTCCGCCCGGGGCCGCGTTCGCTGCTCGGGGCCTGGCGGCTGTGGTATCAGTGGGCCCTCGCGACACCCGGCCTGGGTCCCGCCGCGCTCCGGATCGCGGCTGCGCGCAGCCCGGTCCTGCTCCACCTCGGCGCCGGGCGTGGCGTCTGGTCCGACGCCGAGCTGCGAGCCTACGCCGACCCGCTGCGCGAACCCGACCGCGCCCGCGCCACGCAGCTCCTCTACCGTCACGCCGCCCTGCGCCTTCCGCGCCAGCTGCGCGGCTATCGCGCGATGCGTCTCGGTTGCGCGGCCCGGCTCGTCTTCCCCGCAGAGGACGCGGTACAGAAGGCCATCGAGCTGGGAGGCTACGAGGACAACGCTCCCGAGATGGAGATCGAAGTCGTACCCGGCGCCGGGCACTTCATCGTCGAGGAGCGTCCGGACCTGGTTCGCGAGCGAGCCCTGGCGCTGGTCGCCTGACCCCTCCGGCGGCGGGAGGCGGGCTTCGCGCGCCCTAGTGTGTTCGGCGAAATGCCTCCGACCCCCACTCCCACCTCGATCCAGCGCGTCTACTACGGGCTGCTCCTGGGCAACACCCTCGCCGCGTCGTTCATCTGGGGCATCAACACCATCTTCCTGCTCGACGCCGGCCTCTCGAACCTGGAGGCGTTCGCCGCGAACGCGTTCTTCACCGCCGGCATGCTGATCTTCGAGGTGCCGACCGGGATCGTCGCCGACACCGTCGGTCGCCGCGTCTCCTACCTGCTCGGCACTGTGACGCTGACCGTCACGACCCTGCTCTACGTGATGCTGTGGCAGATCGAGGGGCCGTTCTGGGCGTGGGCGCTCGTCTCGGTGTCGCTGGGACTGGGATTCACGTTCTTCTCGGGTGCGGTCGAGGCCTGGCTGGTGGACGCGCTGCACGCGACCGGGTTCACCGGGGAGCTGGAGTCGGTGCTGGGTCGCGGGCAGGTCGTAAGCGGAGCCGCGATGCTGACGGGCTCGGTCGCCGGCGGGTACCTCGCGCAGGTGACGAGCCTGGGGGTCCCCTTCGTGCTGCGAGCCGCGGTGCTGGCGGCGATGTTCGTCCTGGCCTTCGCAGTGATGCGCGACGTGGGCTTCACGCCGCAGCGCGGCCAGGGCGTGGTGACCGAGATGAGGAAGATCGGCGCCGCCTCGATCGAGTACGGGTGGAGGGTCCCCGCGGTCAAGTGGCTGATGGTCTCGTCGATTTTCCTGGGCGGTGTCGGCATCTACGCGTTCTACGCGCTTCAGCCCTACCTGCTCGAGCTGGTCGGCGACCCCGACGCCTACGGCATCGCGGGCCTGACGGCGGCGATCGTCGCGGGAGCGCAGATCGTGGGAGGCATCGCCGCGCCGCGGATCCGGGGCCTGTTCCGTCGGCGGACCTCAGCCCTTCTGGCCGCTACAGCGGTCAGCGCCTTGGCGTTGGCCGGGATGGGGATCTTCGAGGGCTTTTGGCCGGTGGTCGCCCTCGTCACGGTCTGGGGCCTGCTGTTCGCGGCCGCCGAGCCGATCCGCCAGACCTACATCAACGGGCTGATTCCCTC